>JAIWDV010000001.1:0-5127 GCA_048632525.1 Bacteroidales bacterium
TTTATCTCCTTTACTTTTTTTATTATTTTATCACATCTAAAATCCAATTTCAAACTGTAAATTCAAACTGTGACTGCTTTTGCACCTCCTTTCGTATTAAACTTTAATTTTTGGTTAAGTGGTTGATTAGTTGAGTTGTAAATCGTTTTTCTTTTGATGATTGGTTTATGCGAATACTGTGCCATACAGGTAGGTTTTCGAATCAATTATTAAATTAGGATTAATTTCAGGTAGATATGGCTCTTATTTATTACCGGGTTCCAAAAAAGCTCATTTCCAGCGCCCATCCCAACTCCTCTTTTGACGCTTTTTGCCGGATCTGTGACAATTTTTGTAAAGGTAATGTTCACCGCAGAGGGCGCTGAGTTTTTTTATTCGTTAACACCCTTGATTGAAGTTTATCACACTCTCTGTGACTCTGTGCGCTCTGTGAGAGAGAATAATAATCAGAAATCGTCATCAGAAGAGGATTTGAGTCCCAATTTATCCAACCGATATCTCAGGGATCTCATGGTGATACCCAAAAGCCTGGCAGCCCTTTGTTTTGATCCATGGGCTGTTTCCATCGCCTTCAGGATATAGTCCCCTTCAATCTCAGCCATGGCTTCATCAAGGTTAATACCGTCTGAGCCCAGATCAAGCCGGCGTCTGCCTTTTCTGCTCAGAGTTCCCTTGTAATCGGAAAGGGTGAGGCTTTCAGGTAAGACGATGTTTGAGGTCTCAAGAGCCACGCTTCGCTCGATGATATTTTCCAGTTCCCGGACATTACCTGGAAATGCGTATTGCGCGAGGATATCCATGGCATAAGCTGACATCTTTTTAATCTCTTTTCCGAGTTCGTTAGAGTACTTTTCAAGAAAATGCTGTGCCAGTAAGGGGAGATCCCCATCCCTTTTTCTCAGTGGGGGAACAGGAATATGTATGACATTCAGTCTAAAATAGAGATCCTCCCTGAAGTTATTGTTGATGACCTCCTCTTCGAGATCCTTGTTCGTGGCAGATACAAATCGCACGTCAACGCTTTTCTCTTCGGTGCCCCCCACCGCCGTAAACGTCCTTTCCTGAATCACCCTTAAAAGTTTTACCTGTATTGCCGGGGTAAGTTCCCCTACCTCATCGAGAAAAACCGTTCCTCCATCTGCCACATCGAAGAGGCCTTCTTTATCGGCAGCAGCGCCTGTAAAAGCCCCTTTCCTGTATCCGAACAATTCGCTCTCTATCAGGTTTTCCGGAATCCCTGCGCAGTTGATTGTGACAATAGGCTTTTCCTTTCTCTGGCTCGCCTGGTGAATCGCCTTTGCTACAAGCTCTTTCCCGGTTCCGCTCTCACCAGAGATCAGGATATTTGTCTTGGTCTGAGCGACCCTCTTTATCAGGTCGTACACCTTTTTGATCTGAGGGCTTTCACCTATCAGGCAATCAAAGTGATAACGGCTTTTCAACCGATCCTCTTCACCTGACTCGGCTTGCTTCCTGGATCTAAGGGCCTCCTTTACAATCTCCTTAAACTCCCTGACCTTAAACGGTTTGGGGATATAATCATATGCGCCTTCCCTCATAGCCTCCACAGCGGTCTCAGCAGTCGCAAAAGCTGATATTAAGACGACCGTAGGAGCCGGATCCACTGATTTGGCCTTTTTTAGGACGCCAATACCGTCAATATCCTTCATGCGGATGTCTGTAATAACAAGGTCAAACCTTGATTCGTCAAGGATTCCACAGGCCTTCTCACCATTTTCAGCAAGAGTCACCTGGTAACCCTCCTGGGTCAACAGGATCTCTAAAAACTCCCGCATGCTGTTTTCATCATCAACTACCAGAATGCTATTCATCTCTCTCCCAGACAATCTCTCCTCCCACCATGGTAATTTCGTTTCTGCCCTTTAACGTCTTTCCAATGAACGGGGAATTCCTGCTTTTTGAAAGAATATCTTTTTCTTTCAGGACATATTCATACCCCGGATCAATGAGAACTACGTCGGCATCGCCTCCCTCAACGAGACGGCCACCTGGAACCCCAAGGATATGAGCAGCATTATAACACAACTTGGCGATGGCTTCGGGCAACCCCAGTATTCCGTCTCGCACCAATTCCAGAGTCAAGGCCAGGGCAGTTTCAAGGCCGATCAGCCCGAATGCCGCTTTGTCAAACTCTGTATCCTTCTCCAAGGTACTGTGAGGGGCATGGTCAGTTGCAATAACGTCTATGACACCCTGTCTCAGACCTTCCTTAATAGCTTGAACGTCCTGAGGCGTTCTCAAGGGAGGATTCACCTTGGCACAGGTATTATAACCCATTACTGCTGTATGATCCAAGCTGAAATAATGGGGAGCTGTTTCTGCAGTAACGTGGATGCCCTCCTCCTTGGCCCTTCTGATTAATTCAACCGACCCTGCTGTGCTCACATGCGCGATGTGAACCGGACAACTCGTCAGCCTGGCAAGCGATATGTCCCTAAAAACCATGATCTCCTCACTTGCTGCAGGAATTCCAGGCAGGCCAATCCGCCTTGAAATAGTCCCCTCATGCATAACGCCGCCTTTGGATAGGCTTATGTCTTCAGAGTGGGATATGACCCTTAGATCATGGTGGGCAGCTAATTCAAGGGCACTTCTCATCACCTGACTATTCACCACAGGCAATCCATCGTCAGACACGGCCACAGCACCTGCTGCTCGAAGCTCACCAAACTCGGTTAGTGTCTCACCCTTCTGTCCCACAGTGATAGCCGCCACTGGATAGACCCTAACTAATCCTGCCCTTTTCGCCTGTTCCAGGATAAATTCCGTCACAGATTGACAGTCGTTGGGGGGGGTAGTATTGGGCATACAGGCTACGGCAGTAAAACCACCAGCAACAGCCGCTCTTCCCCCTGAGGCAATCGTCTCTTTGTGCTCGTGCCCTGGTTCTCTCAAATGGACGTGCATATCAATGAGTCCGGGTATGACAAGCTTATTGAAAGCATTGATCGTCCTCATTTTCGGTATTTTATCCTTAAATACGCCAGGAGGTAAAATTTTGGCGACTTTCCCCTTTTCAATGATCAAATCAGTCTTTTCTACAACCCCTTTCACAGGGTCAACCACATCTCCGCCCTTAATCCACGTAATCACCCCTGTATCCTCCCATTAAACAAAAAAACCTCCTTGCCATAAAATCGGCAAGGAGGTTTTTACTGAGCTCCAAAAAGGAACTAATGCAAAAGCATTGTCTTGGAAACTCATCTCATTTCTTCTCTTCCTTTTTGGCGGCCTTTTCACTTTTAGGTTTGCTTTCTCTTTTTTTTCCCTTTCCGGCCGTAACAGCGCCTGCTTTATCAGGAGATGCTTTTTTGGTCTTTGATTTTTTAACTTTCTTCTTTCCTGGCTTCTTTCCTTCTTCAATGGGCAGGAGTTGAATAATGGAAATGGCCGCCCCGTCTCCTTTTCGGACACCCTTCTTAATAATTCTGGTGTAACCACCCTGTCTTTCGAGATACCTATCCTTCAGATCACCAAACAGCCTGTGGGTTGTCTCCTTGTCCTGAATATAGGCAAGTGCCTGGCGTCTTGCGTGAAGATCGCCCCGTTTGGCAAGGGTAATCATTTTCTCGGCCACTGGCCTCACGGCCTTTGCCTTCACATCGGTTGTCTCTATCTGCTCATGCTTGAGTAGAGAGGTCACCATATTCCTAAGCATTGCCCTTCGGTGACTTGGATTGCGCCCTAATTCCTTACCTGCCTTTCTATGCCTCATTTATCTGCGCCCTCTTCCTTTTCCTCACCTTCATCCTGCTCCTCGGCCGGTGGAAAATTATCCAGTTTCATCCCCAGGAAAAGCCCCATCTCATCAAGTATGGCTTTGATTTCATTGAGAGACTTTCTTCCAAAATTTTTTGTTTTCAACATTTCCGGTTCTGTCTTTTGAACCAGCTCTCCGATCAACGTGATATTCGCATTTTTAAGACAATTGGCGGAGCGTACAGATAATTCAAGCTCAGAGACAGGCCTGAACAGGTTTTCATTTAGTTTCTCTTCCTTTTCCTCTTCTTCCTCTTCCTCTGGTTCTGGTTCTTCTTCAAAATTGATAAACGGAGTCATCTGTTCCTTGAAGATTTTAGCCGAATAAGCGACTGCATCTTCGGGTAAAACACTGCCGTCGGTCCAAACTTCAAGTGTCAGCTTATCATAATCGGTAACCTGCCCTACACGTGCACTTGTAACAACATGGTTGACTTTCAGTATAGGAGAAAAAATCGCATCCATGGGGATAACACCAATGACCTTATCTTTGGCATTGATCCTTTCAGCGGGAACATAACCTTTCCCTGTCGTTACAACCATCTCCATATTGAGTTTGGCTTCTTTATTCAGAGTAGCTATATGCTGATCAGGATTTAAAATCTCCACCAGGCCATGAGTCTCAATATCCCCCGCCGTAACTTTCCCCTCTCCCTCTCGGGATATGTGGACCACCGCCTCTTCATCATCAACAACTTTCAGCTTGATCTCCTTCAAATTCAATATAATATCCGTCACATCCTCAAGCACCCCTGGAATAGTGGAAAATTCATGAAGTACCCCATCAAATTTAACTGAAACAATTGCAGCTCCCTGCAGGGATGAAAGCAGGATTCTTCTCAACGCATTACCGATTGTTATCCCAAATCCTCTTTCGAGCGGCTCGCATGTGAACTTCCCATACGAATTTGTAGAGCTCCCCTGATCGATCTCAACCCGTTTGGGCTTAATCAATTCCCGCCAATTTTTGCTTATTAAGTCTACCAAGAAAGCCTCCCCCTTCGATTTACTATTTTCGATTGGCGATTGACCGCTATTTATTTCCAAATGTCAAGAGTCAATAGTCAATAATCAATTAGCCTGCCATACCTTATTTCGAATACAATTCTACAATAAGCTGTTCCTGAATGGGCATTGTAATATCTTCTCGATTAGGCAGGGATTTTAGAGTTCCCCTAAACTTTTCCTTTTCAACTTCGATCCAATCCGGGATACCCCTTCTAACGACAGTCTCCATACCTTCCAGAAGTTGCGGGATCTTACGGCTTTTCTCTTTCACATCAATCACATCTCCCGGTCTCACTAAGTAAGAAGGAATATTGACCTTCTTATCATTCACCAAAAAAT
>JAIWDV010000001.1:5134-32511 GCA_048632525.1 Bacteroidales bacterium
GAAAAGCCCATTCTATAGACGATATTATCCAGTCGGGATTCAAGTAAAATCAAGAGGTTTGTCCCCGTAATTCCCTTTTGTCTTTCTGATCGAAAATAATAGCCCCTGAACTGCTTTTCCAAGATACCATAGATCCTTTTAACTTTCTGCTTCTCCCTGAGTTGAACCCTGTAATCCGAAGGTTTCCGCCCGCGCCTCTGTCCATGTTGCCCAGGCGCATAGGGCCTTCTCTCAAAAGAGCATTTGTCGGCGTAACAACGATCCCCCTTCAAAAACAGTTTTAAATTCTCCTGCCGGCATAACCTGCAAGATGAACCAACATATCTGGCCAAACTATCCCCTCCCCTGTGCCTTACCGTCTTTTTCTCTCAACTTTAGATCACTTTAGGCACTTTAGTTCACTTTAGTTCACTTTCCTCATACCCTTCGCCTCTTAGGGGGCCTGCACCCATTGTGGGGTATCGGGGTTACATCCCTGATAACGGTCACAGTAAGCCCTTCTACCTGAAGGGCACGCAGTGCTGCTTCTCTCCCTACTCCCGGTCCCTTCACTCGCACTTCAGCCACTTTCAATCCCTGATCCATAGCCTGTTTTATGGCATCCCGGCCAGCAATTTGGGCAGCAAAGGGCGTGCTTTTTCGCGAACCCTTGACTCCCCCCCTGCCTGCACTTGACTGGGCTATGACGTTTCCTGCAGGGTCAGTGATGGTCACGATAGTGTTATTAAAAGTGGATTGTATATGTACAATTCCACTGGGAACATTTCTTTTCTCTTTCTTGCTCTTGCCTCTCTTTTTTGTGGCTTTTGCCATACTCTTTCCTCAAATTACTATTTTTTCCGCTTGCTCATGACAGACCTTCTAGGACCTTTTCTCGTTCTGGCATTAGTACTTGTCCTCTGACCTCTGACCGGAAGACCTCTTCTATGCCTCAGCCCGCGATACGCGCCTAAATCCATTAGCCTTTTTATGTTCATGGATATTTCACGCCTGAGATCGCCTTCAACTTGGTGTTTTTCGTCAATAATCTTCCGGATACCGGTGAGCTGCTCCGTGGTGATTTCATCCGATTTGATATTCCAGTCTATTTCCGCTTCGCTAAGTATCTTTTGTGAAGAACTCCTGCCTATACCATAAATATAGGTTAAGGCAATCTCCATCCTTTTTCCCCTTGGTAAATCAACTCCCGCAATTCTGGCCAATCTCCACTCCCTTTATAGTTAATTTGAACTAAAGCCTGAACCAATCACCCTTGTCTTTGCTTATGGCGAGGGTTCTCACAGATCACACGAACGATTCCCTTTCGTTTTATGATCTTGCATTTATTACACATCTTTTTAACCGATGGCCGCACTTTCATAAGCCAAAAACCCCCATTCAAACGTCTCGGAAATTCTATCCCGCTAATGAGCGGGATGAACAGTTACACAGGCAACTACCTTGCTTTGCCAAAACCCTTTTTCATAAAGCCCTCATAGTGCCGTGTCAACATATGCGATTCAATCTGGTTGGTGGTGTCCATGGCCACACCGACCACAATTAAAAGGGCAGTCCCCCCAAAATAGAAGGGAACATTTAGTTGATAGATCATAATCTGAGGTAGCACACACACTGCTGACACATAAATAGCCCCTGACAATGTTAGTCTTGTCAGAACCCGATCAATATATTCAGCCGTATTTTTCCCAGGCCTAATTCCAGGGATAAATCCACCATAACGTTTCATATTATCGGCCACATCAACCGGGTTAAATTGCACTGCTGTATAAAAATAGCAGAAGAAAAAAATAAACATCACATAAATCAAATTGTAAATAATATGCCCAGGATTTAAGGAATTTACAATGAATTGAAGAGATGGAATTTCCTTCACGGGCAGGAAATTGGCTATGGTTGCTGGAAACATAATGATTGAGGAGGCAAAAATAGGAGGAATCACACCAGCTGTATTGACTTTTAAGGGCAGATGTGTGTCCTGTCCCCCATACATCCTTCGACCCACTACACGCTTTGCGTATTTAACCGGTATTCTTCTCTGCCCTCTTTCCACAAAAACTATCACACCCACCACAACAACCATCAGGGCAACAATCAGAACCATAAAAAAAGGAGTAACTTCACCGGTACCCATCAGCCGAAATGTATTGCCTACGGCTAATGGAAGTCTTGCAACGATGCCTGCAAAAATAATTAGCGAGATCCCATTCCCGATACCTCTTTCGGTAACCTGTTCTCCCAGCCACATCAAGAAAGCAGTTCCAGCAGTCAATGTAATCACCGTAAGGAGCCTGAATCCCCAACCTCCGACCGGTACGATCATAGCCCCCCCTGGGCTGGACATATTTTCAAGACCAACAGCGATCCCAAAGCCCTGGACAACACTCAAGATAACAGTCCCGTAACGCGTGTATTGAGTGATCTTCTTACGGCCCGCCTCACCTTCCTTTTTTAACTTCTCAAGATGCGGTATGACAACAGTCAGAAGCTGAAGGATAATAGAGGAGCTGATATATGGCATAATACCGAGGGCCATTACTGACATATTACTCAGCGCGCCCCCCGAAAACATATCAAAAAGCCCAAAAAGGCTCCCTTGCTTATCACTGAAAAAAGCAGACAGAGCTGCCCCGTCTATACCGGGTGTTGGGATATGACACCCTATACGATAAACAGCGAGCATAAACAGGGTAAAAAGAATCCTCTTTTTCAGCTCAGGAATCTTGGTAATATTTTGAAACCCGCCAATCATTCTTATACAGCCCTCAAGCTCATTTTATTTCCGATCATCTTAACCTCGCCACCTGCAGCCTCAATCTTTGACCTGGCAGCCTTGCTCACCCTGTCAACCTCAATGACCACGGGATGAGAGATATCGCCTTCTCCGAGAAGCTTGATATCACCCCTTGCATTTTTTACCAGTCCGGCTTTTCTCAGGGCCTCTATATCCAGATTTGAGTTTGGTTCAAATCTATTCAAGTCTTTGATATTGATGATAATACACTCTTGCCTGAATATATTGGTAAAACCACGTTTGGGAAGACGCCTTTGAAGAGGCATCTGTCCTCCCTCGAAACCAGGGCGCGGCCTGCCACCAGAACGTGACCTCTGTCCTTTATGTCCGCGACAACAGGTCTTTCCGTGTCCGGAACCTGGCCCTCTGCCCACCCTCTTCCGTTTCTTCCTGGAACCCTCAGCCGGTGAAAGCTCTTGAATTTTCATCACTTTTTCCTTATGCAACCTCAATCAATCTTAACAAGAAACGACACCTTATTTATCATTCCCCTTATAGCTGCCGTATTCTTCAGTTCCACTGTCTTGTTAAGCCTCGTGAGGCCCAAGCCCTTCAAAGTGTCACGAATTTTTTTGTTCTTACCTATCCCGCTTTTTACAAGAGTTACTTTAATCATTTGAACACTGCCTAAGAATTATAAAATTAAGTAGCTTTAACCTAACAACTCCTCAACCGTCTTGCCTCTGCGGCGGGCAAATTCTTCGGGCCCTCTCAATGACATTAATCCCTTGATAGTTGCCTTCACAAGATTATGGGGATTGTGGGAACCGAGACACTTTGTCAGTATGTTCTGTATGCCTGTTGCCTCCAAAACCGCCCGTACCGCACCACCGGCGATCAAACCCGTGCCAGGGCCGGCCGGCTTCAAGAGAACACGACCCGCACCCCACCGTCCGATCACCTCATGAGGAATTGAAGTATCGCCAAGTTGGACATTCTTCATGTTTTTTTTTGCCTTTTCAATACCCTTCCTAATGGCTTCAGGAACTTCTTTTGCTTTTCCGAGCCCGCTTCCAACCATTCCTTTACCATCGCCAACCACTACGATCGCGCTAAAACTAAACCGACGTCCCCCCTTGACAACCTTTGCCACCCGGTTGATATGAACAACTTTTTCGACTAACTGATTTTCATCCTCTTCCTTGAACAATGAATTTCTCCCCTACTTTCCAGTATTTAGTTACTTGTTGTTTATGATCTCCGGCGCGGGGGGGATGCCCCGTTTTCCCGCCTTAGAACTCCAGTCCATTCTTGCGCGCGGCCTCAGAAAGGGCCTTTACCCGACCATGGTACAAAAAACCGTTTCGATCAAAGACAACCTTTTTGATCTCTTTCTTGAGCGCCGCATCAGCAACAGCAGCACCAACCACTGCTGCCCCTTCCTTGTTCCCGGTATTCTTCCCTATCTTCGATCCAAGCTCCTTGGACAATGAAGACGCCCCCGCTAAAGTCCTGCCTGTGGAATCGTCTATGATCTGGGCATAAATATGCCTGGAACTTCTGAAAACGCATAAGCGGGGTTTCCCGGTAATGCCTCGCACCTTTTTCCTTACCCTTTTTTTTCTCCTTACCCGCGTCTCCGCTCTACTAACGGCACCCATGCTCACAACCTCTTAGTTCGTGTTGTTTATAATTGCCCGTACTTCTCTTGGAATCCCCACCCTACGTCCGTCGGGACCCCAGTTTGCAATGCTGGAATATTGGAGATTCCTTCTATTTGGCGCCTGCCTTGCCAGCCTTTCTCCGGATCATCTCCCCTGCATATTTGATCCCTTTGCCTTTATATGGCTCTGGTTTTCTAAAACTACGGATTTTAGCCGCGGTCATACCCAAAAGCTCTCTGTCAATTCCGCTCAAGGTGATTTTAGTTTTTTCGATTTTCGCATCTATTCCCTCAGGTAACTCAAAATTTATAGGGTGTGAATATCCCAGATTAAAAACCGCAGTCCTCCCCTTCAACTCGGCCCGATATCCCACACCAACAATTTCAAGAACCCTTTCAAATCCCTTTGTAACACCTGTCACCATATTATCAATCAGGACCCTGAAAAGCCCATGGATAGATCTTGACTCTCTGGTTTCATCAACTACCGAAACAGAAATACTGTCGCCCTCCATGTCCAGCTTAACGTCAGGGTGAACACTTAGGTTGAGCTCTCCTTTTGGCCCTTTGATTATGAGCTGGTCCCCTTCAAGCCTGACCTCAACACCCTTTGGTATGGCAATGGGCTTTTTGCCTATACGTGACATTTAAACCTCCAATTAAAAATCGCTGCGCGATTTTATTACCACACTGAACAAAGGATCTCCCCACCAACACGCATTTCTCTGGCCTGCCTGTCCGACATAAGCCCCTTTGAAGTGGAAACAATATTGATCCCGTATCCGTTCAACACCTTCGGGACGTCTTTGTATCCTGAATAAATCCGACAGCTTGGTTTGCTTACCCGCTTGGCTCCTTCAATAATAGGGACACCTTCTTCATCGTATTTCAAAAAAATTCTTATAAGCCTGTGCCGGCCATCAGAAATGATTTTATGGTTTCTGATATACCCTTCAGACTTCAGGACCTTTGCGATATCTCTCTTCACTTTCGAATTCGGCATATCCACAGTCTCATGGGCGGCCCTAAGGGCATTCCTGATTCTTGTCAGCATATCGGCAATGGGATCAGTCATTGTCATTGTCTCTGCTCCCTAAAGTTATTTATGGAAAATATCATCAATAAATGGAGGCAATTAGTGCTTACTGCCTACTCCTTACTACTATTCACCAGCTTGATTTAACCACGCCGGGAATTTCACCCTTTGAGGCCAAATTTCTAAAACAAATACGACAAATCCCAAATTTCCTCAAAAAGGCCCTGCTTCGTCCACAAATTGGGCATCTGTTGTATTGTCGTGTTGAAAACTTCTGTTTTCTCTGGGCTTTAACAACAAGAGACTTCCTTGCCAAAATAACCTCCCTGTCGTGTCGAACAAACTATCTCAATTATGTATGAACACTAATTACGAAAAGGCATCCCCAAATGCTTCAATAAATAGAGTCCTTCTGCGTCAGTCTTAGCCGTGGTCACAATGGAAATATTCATGCCTTTCATTCTGTCGACTTTGTCGTAATCAATTTCTGGAAAGATAATATGTTCTTTGATCCCTATTGTGCAATTGCCCCGACCATCAAAAACCTTGTCAGAAAGCCCTCTAAAATCCCTAACCCTGGCCAGTGTAACATTGAATAGTTTGTCCAAAAAATCGAGCATCATGTTACGCCGCAGCGTTACCATACATCCAATCGGCATACCCTCCCGAAGCTTGAATCCAGCAATGGACCTCTTTGCCTTGGTGATGACTGCTCTTTGACCCGCGATCAGAGTAAGCTCTTCAACACCAGAATCAAGCACCTTAATATTCTGTATGGCCTCTCCAAGACCCATATTTAAAACAACCATTCGTAAGCGAGGAACGGCCATAATACTTTCATATCCGAACTCTTTCATCAAAGCAGGCACAACTTCTGAATGGTATTTTTCCTTCAATCGAGACAACCCTACCTCCTCAACATTTTACAGTTCCTATCATAAGGAACCCACATGAAATAATCGATCAAAACCCCATATTGTTTAGCTACTGTCCACAAATTGACTATTTGAAGAAAACACACCCTTCTTAAAGAGCTAATCGCTAATAGTCAATAGTCAATATTCAATCGTCAATCCCCTCACTCGTCCATTGGTTCGCCACACTTCTTGCAGACACGAATCTTTGAGCCGTCCTCAAGTATGCGTTTTCCGATTCTGGTAGGTTCAGCGCACTTGTTGCAAACAATCATCACGTCAGAAATATTCAGGGGAGCTTCCTTCTCAATAATTCCACCTTGGGCAGTTTGCGAACTCGCCTTCGCGTGTTTCTTAACCATATTGATTTTCTCAATTATCACGCGCTCTTTCTCAGGATCAACTTTCAAGACTGTCCCAATCTTACCTCTTTCTTTTCCAGCAAGAACAATAACCTTATCATCTTTCCTGATTTTAGGGTGTTTTTTCTGCACTTCTACTACTCCCGATTTCCTCAAAGAACTTCTGGGGCCAATGAAATGATCTTCATGAAATTTTTGGCTCTCAATTCTCTTGCTACCGGTCCAAAGATTCGTGTCCCGATGGGCTCCATTTGCTGGTTGATCAATACTGCCGAGTTATCATCAAATTTTATATAGGACCCATCCGGTCTGCGGAGCCCTTTTGCTGTTCTGACAATCACTGCTCGAACAACATCTCCCTTTTTCACCTTGGAATTGGGCATCGCCTCCTTCACCGATACGACTATGATATCCCCTACACTTGCGTATCTCCTCTTGGACCCGCCCAGCACCTTTATGCAGGAAAGCAATTTGGCTCCAGAATTGTCAGCAACCTTCAATCTCGTTTGAGTCTGTATCATATCCCCAACCCCGGTGAGCTATCTCTCCATTAAACCTAAGCTACAATATTGATTCTCTCAATGACATGCCACCTCTTCCTCTTGCTGAGAGGTCGGCTTTCAATGATCCTCACCTTGTCCCCGATTTGGCACAGGTTTTGGGGATCATGAGCCATATATTTCACACGCCTTTTGACATACTTATTATAGGTCCGATGTTTGGTTAACCGTTCGACTAAAACCAGGGCCGTTTTATTCATCCTGTTGCTCACAACGGTCCCCACCAGCCTTCTTCGTAATCCGCGCTCTGTCATCTGCACCTCAAATATTAAAAAAGCAAATTCATGTGAGAGAAACTTACCTTCCTGCTCTGGAGATTTCCAATTCCCTGATCACCGTCTTTACCCGTGCCAGGTCTTTTCTTGTTTTGGGAATTACGGCAGTATTTCCAAGCTGACCAGTAGCCTTCTGGAACCGCAAATTAAACAACTCCCTGCTCAACTCTTTTGTCCTCTCCATGAGCTCTTCTTCAGTTAGCTCTTTCAACGCCTTTGCCTTCATGAGTTTACGATCTCCTGATAACGAATCTTGTAGCAAACGGCAGCTTGTGACCAGCCAATCGAAAGGCCTCAGCGGCCACAGTCTCGGCCACCCCCTCTAATTCGTACAGGATCCTTCCTGGCTTCACCACGGCCACCCATCCTTCAGGTGCCCCTTTACCTTTGCCCATCCTCGTTTCAGCGGGTTTTTTGGTAAACGATTTATCCGGAAAAATTCGGATCCAAATCTTTCCCCCGCGCTTTATATGCCTTGTTACGGCGATTCGGGCCGATTCTATCTGTTGGGCAGACATATGGCCACATTCCAAGGCCTGCAAACCATAGTCACCAAACTCCAGGGTGCTACCCCGCAAAGCCTTGCCTTTTGTCCTACCCTTTTGCCTCTTGCGATATTTGACCTTTTTTGGGCTTAGCATAAAGGGCCCCTATTCTTTTCTGGTTTTATCCGGCAAAATTTCGCCTTTGAATATAATCACCTTAACTCCAATTATTCCGTATGTTGTGCGCGCTTCGGCAAAGCCATAATCTATGTCAGCTCTGAGGGTGTGAAGAGGAACTCTGCCTTCCCGATACCACTCCCGACGAGCCATCTCAGCCCCTCCCAACCTGCCGCTACAGGCAATTTTAATGCCTTGGGCTCCAAACCTCAAAGCAGCAGTTACACTCTTCTTCATAGCCCGCCTGAAAGCGATTCTCCGAACCAGTTGCAGAGCCACGTTCTCTGCAACTAACTGTGCTTCAACCTCAGCTTTTCTTACTTCTTGAATATCTATAATGATCTCCCTATTGATCATTTTTTCAAGGTCTCGCTTCAGTTTTTCAATCTCAACGCCTTTTTTGCCTATAACAATCCCAGGTCTGGCGGTGTACATGCGAATCCGGACCTTATTGGCAGCTCTTTCAATCTCTATTCTTGCCACACCGGCCTGAAAAAGTCTCTTTTTCAAAAACTTCCTGATGTTGTAATCTTCAAGGACAAAATTGCTGTATTCCTTGCGAGCAAACCATCTCGAATCCCAGGTTCTATTGATTCCCAATCTAAAGCCGATCGGATGAACTTTCTGGCCCAATACACACCTCCAGAGCGATTAAACGGTTACGTGGTTAAGCTGCTAAATAATCAAAGTGGATTGCGAACAATCCGAATTCTACATTCTCAATTCCGAAAACACATTATTGATCTACTTCTCATTCAGGACAACAGTAAGATGACTCGTTCTCTTCCTTATGGACGTTGCACGCCCTTGTGCCCGGGGCCGCCACCGCTTCAGAGTTGGTCCTTCGTCAGCATAAACCCGCATTATGTAAAGGGAGTCCACGTCCACACTTGTATTTTGTTCAGCATTCGCAATCGCTGAATTGACTAATTTTTTTAGTATTCGCGCCCCTCTCTGGGGTGCAAAGGAAAGCATATTCAATGCCTCTCCCACCTGCTTCCCCCTGACTTGATCCATAACCAAACGAATCTTGCGGGGTGAAATCCTAACAAATTTTGCCACTGCCCTCGTTTCCATAATAACATTCCAATTCAGGCACTCAGCCTTTAGCGATTATTTCTTCTTGCCCTTCAACCTGGATTTCTTATCCCCGGCATGTCCATAAAAAGTTCGTGTGGGGGCAAATTCACCCAATTTATGCCCCACCATGTCTTCAGTAACAAATACTGGCAGGAATTTTCTACCATTGTGCACCGCAAATGTCAGGCCGACAAACTCAGGGAGAATCGTTGACCTGCGCGACCATGTCTTGATGATTTGCCTGCTCATTGTTCCTGCCGCGTTTTGTACCTTCTTCAATAGATGGTCATCGACAAAAGGTCCTTTTTTTAACGATCTTGGCAAGGTTTTTCTCCCTCTTGATTCAATTTACACCCCATCCCGACTTCTCTCCTGAAGTGAGCCGATTTACGATGGGATTCGTTAGACTACTTTTTTCGTCTTTTTACAATAAGCCTGTCACTCGACTTCCTGACTCTGGTCCTATAGCCCTTGGTCGGAACACCCCAAGGGGTCACAGGATGACGTCCACCTGAGGACTTCCCTTCTCCTCCACCATGAGGATGATCCACTGGGTTCATGGCAACACCCCTCACATGGGGCCTTTTCCCTAACCATCTATTTCTACCGGCTTTGCCGATAGATATGTTTTCATGGTCAAGGTTGCCGACCTGACCTATCGTTGCCTTACAGTCCAGAAGGACCATTCGTACCTCACCGGACGGAAGTTTGATCTGGGCATACTTCCCTTCTTTTGCCATTAGTTGCGCATAACTTCCCGCGCTTCTGGCCAGCTGTCCACCATGCCCAATCTTTAGTTCAATATTGTGGATATGTGTTCCCAAAGGCATTTCCCTTAAGGAAATGGAATTACCTGGCCTAATTTCCGCACCCGGACCCGAGCTCACCTGATCTCCTACCCGAAGTTTGAGTGGCGCCAGGATGTACCGTTTTTCTCCGTCTACATAATGCAAAAGAGCTATGTTTGACGAACGGTTCGGATCATATTCAATCGAGGCCACTCGAGCAGGGACCCCATCCTTATTCCTCCTGAAATCGATCAACCTGTATTTTCGTTTGTGACCGCCTCCCCTATGCCGTATGGTCATACGGCCAGCCGAATTCCTGCCTCCCGTTTTTCTAATGCCTGCAAGAAGGCTTTTCTCAGGCCCCTTGCGAGTTAATTCCTCAAACGTAGAAGAACTCTGAAATCTTCTTCCCGGTGAGGTTGGTTTATTCGTCTTAATACCCATTACTTACTCCGCAGTACGTGGTCAGTTTCTTAAGTGGGTTTACATTCCTTCAAAAAATTCGATGTTCTCCCCCGGGGCCAGCCTGACAACCGCCTTCTTCCAATCAGACTTTTTTCCCACGGTTTTCCCCATCCTGCGCTTCTTGCCACGCACGTTCATAGTCCGCACATCCAAAACCTTTGTCTTAAAAAAGGTCTCAACGGCCTGTCTTATTTCCACCTTATTAGCCTTTTTGTGTACCTTGAAGGTTACCTGGTTAGTATCTTCCTTCTGAATGTTCGCTTTTTCCGTGATGCGCGGCTCTTTAATCACTTGGTAGATATCCATCACGATATCAACGCCTCCTCTATTTTTCCTACGGCGGATTGCTCCAGGAAAAGAAGATCATATTTCAGGATATCATAAACGTTAAGCCCCTGGTACCGCATTACCTTCACCCATGGGACGTTTTTAGATGATTTTTCCAGGTTTACCAGTTTGTCTTCAGTCACAATCAGTGCCTTATTTACATCAAAAATCTTCATAACTCCTACAAAATTTTTTGTCTTGATCTCCGGAAGGTCAAAGCTATCGATCACTTTAAGACGATCGGTCTGAACTTTATCTGTCAACGCCATGCACAGGGCAGTCTTTTTTACTTTCTTTGGGACCTTGTGAACATATTTACGGGGGTTCGGTCCAAAAGCCACGCCTCCTCCCCTTCTTGTGGGAGAGGCAGCAGATCCAACTCTCGCCCTGCCAGTCCCTTTTTGCCGCCAGAGCTTTCTTCCCGAGGCTTTAACCTTTGAACGGCCTTTTGTGGCAGCAGTTCCTGACCTGTGACTGGCAAGCTGACTAACCACGACCTGATGAAGGACATGTTTTTTTGTTGGAACATCGAAGACTTCTTCCATCAGTTCCACTTCAGAAACCTTTTCCTTTTGAAGATTGAGGACATCCACGACAGTCATCTCGGGCCCCTTACCCTTTCCTCGTTCGTTGAGTCTGTTCGGTTCACCGGATTAATCGAGTCAGGACCTATGAACACAACAAACTGAATAAACACTGCATCAAACCTTACTAATTTCAATAAGGCCGTTGGTACTTCCCGGTACAGCCCCCCGGACCAGAACCACATCCATTTCAGGCCTAACGCCAACTACTTTTAGGTTCTTGATTGTAACACGGTGGCATCCCATTCTGCCGGGAAGTTTTTTTCCTTTCTGAACCCTCCCAGGCGTGGCACTGCATCCGATCGAACCAGGAATCCTGTGCGAACGGGATCCGTGGGTCTTCCTTCCTCCGGAGAAACCCCACCGTTTAATAACACCACTGAATCCCCTGCCTTTGCTAATGCCAATCACATGGACAATATCATTGACATTAAAAATATCTGATTTGATCTCCTGGCCGAGCTCGAAGGTTTCAGGGTCATCAATGCGTATCTCATTTAGATGTGCGAAATATCTTTCCCCCGCTGCCCTGAAATGACCCCGCAAAGGTTTATTAATCCGACTCTCTTTTTTGGGCTCATACCCTACCTGGATTGCATTATATCCCTCTTTCTCAACGGTCTTTTTCTGGGTCACGACACAGGGTCCAATCTTCAAGACAGTCACAGGTACACTCTTTCCCTCTTCAAGGAAATGTTGTGTCATGCCCAGTTTTCTTCCAAAAAGTTTTTTGACCATAAGTATTCAGCTCCAAATTACTCCCGACCCACAACCCGGACAGATCGAAACTAAAGCCATATCGGGTATTTTGCAATCTTTTTTTTCATTTTTCGACAGGTTTTAGTGTTAAGGGAGTTTGATCTCCACATCCACCCCGGCAGCCAAGTCAAGCTTCATAAGGGCATCCACAGTCTGTTGGGTCGGTTCAAGGATATCCATTAGACGCTTGTGAGTTCTTATTTCAAATTGTTCTCTTGACTTCTTATTCACATGAGGGGATCTCAGAACACAGTATTTATTAATAGTCGTAGGGAGCGGAATTGGTCCAGCCACTCTCGCCCCTGTCTCCTTTGCCGTATCCACAATTTCCATGGCTGACTGATCCAGCAATTTGTGATCATACGCCTTCAAGCGGATTCGGATCTTTTGGTTGGCAATCATGCTCCCTCTCCCCTATTCAATAATATCGCTGATGACCCCGGCACCAACAGTCCTCCCTCCTTCACGAATGGCAAACCTCAACTCCTTCTCCATCGCTATGGGAGTAATTAAATCCACCTCCATCGACACATTGTCACCAGGCATCACCATCTCAATACCTTCAGGTAACGTCGTTACACCTGTCACATCCGTAGTCCGAAAATAAAACTGCGGACGATAACCATTAAAAAATGGCGTGTGACGACCACCCTCCTCCTTCGTCAATATATACGCCTCAGCCTTAAATTTCGTGTGCGGCTCTATCGACTTGGGATGCGCTACCACTTGTCCACGCTCAACGTCTTCACGCTTCGTTCCTCTCAGCAACACCCCTATGTTGTCTCCTGCCTGGCCTTGATCCAGTATCTTTCGAAACATCTCAACACCAGTACATACCGTCTTAATCGTATCCCGGATACCTACTATCTCAACATCATCTCCTACCTTAACCACTCCACGGTCCACTCGACCCGTCACAACCGTACCACGACCAGAGATACTGAATACGTCCTCTATCGGCATCAAAAACGGCTTGTCCGTGTCTCGTACCGGCTCAGGTATGTAACTGTCAATCGCATCCATTAACTCAAAAATAGACTTCACTTCTTCCGAGTCAGGATCATCACTCTCCAGGGCCTTCAATGCACTGCCACGTATAATCGGTATGTCATCACCAGGAAATTCATACTTGTCCAGCAACTCCCGCATCTCCAACTCCACTAACTCTATTAACTCCTCATCATCCACCATGTCCGTCTTGTTCAAATATACAACAATGCTCGGAACTCCAACCTGGCGCGCTAACAATATGTGCTCCCGTGTCTGCGGCATAGGTCCATCATCCGCTCCAACTACCAGTATCGCTCCGTCCATCTGCGCAGCACCAGTGATCATGTTCTTTATATAATCAGCATGCCCAGGACAATCCACATGCGCATAATGCCTGTTTTCCGTCTCATATTCAACATGCGCCGTCGCTATCGTTATACCACGAGCCTTCTCCTCAGGCGCCTTGTCTATCTCATCAAATGGGACATAATCCGCCATCCCCTTCTTCTCTAAATGCTTCGTAATAGCCGCCGTTAACGTCGTCTTGCCATGATCTATATGCCCTATCGTTCCCACGTTTATATGCGGCTTCGTCCTCTCAAATTTCTTCTTGCCCATCTCTCATCCTCCTATGTGTAGTAAGTAGTAAAAAATAAGCACTGTACGACTACATCATCTTTATTGTCTATTTTACTACTGCCTACTCCTTACTGCTTACTGCCTTACTGCCTATCGCCTACTCCTTACTGATTACTGCCTATTGCCATTTACCATCGATAATGGGCAAAAGCCTTGTTGGCCTCAGCCATCCTGTGTGTGTCATCTTTCTTTTTAATCGCAGCCCCTCTCGTATTGGCAGCATCCATTAACTCGCCCGCAAGTTTGGCGGCCATTGTCTTTTCGCCCCTCTGGGTGGAATAGCTGATGATCCACCGAATGCTTAGGGCCTGCCTTCTGGACGGCCTCACTTCCGTGGGGACCTGGTATGTGGAGCCACCAACTCGTCGGGATTTCACCTCCACCGTAGGCTTAACATTTTCGACTGCTTTCTTAAAAACTGTTACGGGGTCTTGCTTAGTTTTTTCCGAAATAATGTCGAAAGATTCATAAAGGATCGACTGCGCAATGCTTTTTTTACCCTTCTTCATCAGATTATTAACAAATTTTGTCACAAGTACATTTTTGTACTTAGGATCAGACACTATCTCTCGTTTCGCAAATATTCGCTTCCTGGGCATAAAAAACTCTCCAAAAAAATAAATAGGGATATCAAAGACTCTTTGGTCGTTTAGCCCCATACTTTGATCGACCCTGCCTGCGATCATCCACGCCGGTTGTATCCATCGTGCCCCTGATAATATGATACCTTACACCGGGCAAATCCTTAACCCGGCCTCCTCGAATCAAGACAACCGAGTGTTCTTGAAGGTTGTGGCCCATACCCGGGATATACGAAGTCACTTCAATTCCGTTTGTCAACCTCACCCTGGCAACCTTTCGCAGTGCAGAGTTGGGTTTTTTGGGTGTCGATGTATATACCCTTACACACACGCCTCTCTTCTGAGGCGCGCCCTGAAGAGCAGGAGTCTTGGCCTTTTTCCTGGGTTTACGTCGGCCCTTTCTAATGAGTTGGTTAATGGTCGGCATAGAATCTCCTATAGCTTCACTTAATCAAAGGCATAAATTATCAATATTTGATCCTGAAAAACCATAAAAACACAGAACTCTTTCTTCTATTTTTGTTTTTACTATTTGTCAAGGTATTTTCAAGACTAAATAATAAAAAATTTAACTGCCAACACCCATTTCAACATTTCTGTAAGTCTTCAACCCGGTACCAGCCGGAATCAGGCGGCCCATAATCACATTCTCTTTCAACCCCTTGAGGTTGTCTATTTTTCCGGCCACACTTGCATCAGACAAGACCTTGGTTGTTTCCTGGAAAGATGCTGCTGATATAAAACTTTCAGTGCTCAGGGACGCCTTGGTAATTCCCAGCAGTAGAGGTTCTGCGGTGGCCGGTTTTTCACCTTTATCGATAATTTTTCTGTTCTCTTCTTCAAAGCGCCACTTTTCCACATGTTCCCCCAAAAGGAAATGGGAATCTCCCACGTCAGTCACATTCACCTGTCGCAACATCTGACGGACAATAACCTCAATATGCTTATCATTAATTTTCACCCCTTGCAGCCTGTACACTTCCTGCACCTCATTGACCAGGTATTTGGCCAGTTCCTTGGTGCCTCTGATCTTCAATATGTCATGAGGGTCGACCGATCCGTCCATTAACGCCTCACCTGCCCTCACATAGTCCCCTTCCAGGACGCTGACATGCTTTCCTCTTGCCACAAAATAATCTACAGGCTCACCCACCTCCGGGGTAATCGTCATTTTTCGCTTACCCTTTGTATATTTCCCAAACGAGATAACACCATCTATTTCACTGATGATGGCTGTCTGTTTTGGTTTTCTCACTTCAAACAGCTCTGCAACACGCGGTAAACCACCTGTAATATCCTTCGTCTTAGTGGTTTCTCGCGGGATCTTTGCCAATACGGAACCAGGACCCACCTCATCTCCCTCGTTAACCATAATTATAGCACCCACCGGCAGATAATTCCGGGCCTTGGCCTTGGTACTACCAGGCAGACTGGCCGTTTTTCCGCTGCTGTCTTTAATGGAAATCCGGGGCCTGATATCCACGTCACGGGATTCAACAATCACCCTGCTGATCTTTCCCGTGACCTTGTCACGCTTTTCCCGCATGGTCCGGCCTTCCGTAATATCACCGAATTTGATAACGCCACGCACCTCTGTCATGATAGGTATCGTAAAAGGATCCCATTCAGCCAGGATCTGGTCTGATTTGACCTTGCTACCATCACTAACTTTCAAAGTGGCACCGTATATTATGGGATATCGCTCAAGTTCCCTTTCACCTTTGCCCAGAACAGCAATTTCTCCATTACGGTTCATGACAACGAGGTTCCCCTCTTCATTTTCGACCGTTTTCAGGTTAATAAACTTTATCTTGCCTTGATTTCTGGGCTGAATTGTAGATTGTTCCACCCTCTTACTTGCTGTACCGCCAATATGAAATGTCCTCATTGTGAGCTGGGTCCCAGGTTCACCTATGGACTGAGCAGCGACGATACCAATGGGCTGTCCGATATTGACCTCATGGCCGTGCGAAAGGTCCCTGCCGTAACATTTCTTGCATACCCCCCTTTTCGCCTCACATGTCAAAACGGATCTGATCCTGACCCTTTCCAATCCCGCAGCTTCGACTTTCCTCACTTTTTCTTCGTCTATCTCCTCATCAGCCTTCACAAGCAAATCCCCGGTCACTGGATCATAGATATCCTCAAGGCTAACTCGACCCAGGATCCGTTCTCCGACTCGCTGAAGTATCTCGCCACCTTCCACAAGCGCATCCACCCAGATGCCATCCATGGTACCGCAGTTTTCTTCAGTAACGATGGCGTCCTGTGCTACGTCCACCAGTCTTCGGGTCAGGTACCCGGAATTAGCTGTCTTGAGTGCCGTATCGGCCAGGCCTTTTCTGGCTCCATGAGTGGATATAAAATACTGCAAAACAGTCAACCCTTCACGAAAGTTAGACGTAATGGGGGTTTCAATGATCTCTCCTGATGGCTTCGCCATCAAGCCCCTCATGCCGGCCAACTGTCTCATTTGATCTTTACTTCCCCTTGCGCCTGAATCTGACATCATATAGATGGGGTTAAAACTGTTGGTCTTCTTTCTCTTGTTCCCAGGCCCCCTTACTTCTTCTAAGGCCATCTCCTTTATCATCTCCGAGGCCACATCTTCTGTGGCCTGGGACCAGATATCCACTACTTTGTTGTATTTCTCCCCATCCGTTATAAGCCCGCTTATGTATTGATCATCAATATTTTTTGCTTCATTCTCGGCCCGCTCAATGATCTCTCCCTTCCTGGATGGGATCGTCATGTCTTTAATGGAGATAGATATACCTGAAATCGTGGCGTATTTATAACCCATATCTTTCAACCGGTCTCCCAGGATAACCGTAGACTTGATCCCTGCCCCGCGATAGGACTCGTTTATCAAAATACGCAGTTCCTTTTTAGACATGACCTTATTGATCAGCGCAAAGGGAAGGGCTTCCGGCAGGATTTCATATAGAATCACACGGCCTGTAGTGGTCTCCTGAAGCTTTCCCTCTATCCTCACTTTGATGGAGGCATGAAGATCTAACTCACCGGCATCATAAGCAATCCTCACTTCCAGTGGGTTCGAATAAGCCTTTCCTTCTCCTTTAGAAAATGGCCTTTCCCGCGTTAAATAGTAGATTCCCAATACAATATCCTGGCTGGGAACGATGATGGGATCCCCACTGGCAGGTGAAAGAATATTATTAGTAGACATCATGAGGACCCTTGCCTCTATCTGGGCCTCGATGGATAACGGAACATGGACTGCCATCTGATCGCCATCAAAATCCGCATTAAAGGCGGTACACACCAGAGGATGAAGCTGAATTGCCTTGCCCTCAATAAGTATAGGCTCAAAAGCCTGAATTCCTAAACGGTGCAGTGTGGGAGCCCGATTCAACAGGATACAGTATTCGCTGACCACTTCATCGAGGGCATCCCAGACCTCAGGTGTTTCTCTATCAACCATCTTCTTTGCGCTCTTTATCGTGGTGACAAGCCCTCTTTCATCCAGTTTATTATAAATAAAGGGCTTAAAGAGCTCCAACGCCATCTTTTTGGGAAGTCCACACTGATGCAGGCGCAGATCAGGCCCAACCACAATAACCGATCGGCCTGAATAATCCACCCGCTTTCCGAGTAAATTCTGTCGAAACCTTCCTTGCTTGCCCTTGAGCATATCACTTAGGGACTTGAAAGGACGTTTGTTTGCTCCCGTGACAACTTTGCCTCTTCTCCCATTATCAAACAGGACATCTACTGCCTCCTGAAGCATTCTCTTTTCGTTTCTTACTATGATATCAGGCGCACTCAGCTCCAGAAGTCTTTTCAGCCTGTTATTGCGATTAATAACCCGCCGATAAAGGTCATTCAAATCAGACGTGGCAAATCGGCCGCCGTCAAGGGGTACAAGTGGCCTGAGATCCGGTGGTAAAACCGGAATATAATTCAGAATCGTCCATTCCGGTCGGTTGTTTGAATCTCTAAACGCACCAATGATCTTCAACCGCTTTGCCAGCTTTTTCCGTTTTGCTTCAGACTTTGTTGCTAACATTTCAGCCCTGAGGGTTTGCGAGAGTTCATCCAGGTTCAGGCCCTTCAACATCGTCTGGATCGCTTCAGCCCCTATACCCGCTTCAAATCGATCACCATAGTCCTCCCTTGCCTGGTACAGTTGTTCATCTGTCAACAGGCTGCCTTTTACAAGGGGTGTATCCTTCGGATCAATTACAATGTAGCCCTCAAAGTAAAGTACCCGTTCCAGGTCTTTCAGTGTCAAGTCCAAAAGGTGACCTATCTTGGAAGGAAGACACTTCAGGAACCAAATGTGGGCTACAGGGGCGGCAAGTTCAATATGTCCCATCCGTTCACGGCGAACTTTGGACTGAATTACCTCAACGCCGCATTTTTCACACACGATACCTCTGTGTTTCATTCGTTTGTACTTGCCGCAATTGCATTCATAGTCTTTGATGGGCCCAAATATCTTCGAACAAAACAGCCCGTCTCTCTCTGGCTTGAAAGTCCTGTAGTTGATGGTCTCAGGTTTCTTGACCTCCCCAAAAGACCACTCTTTAATCTTTTCCGGCGAGGCTAAAGAAATCCTGACAGCGTTAAAGCTTGATGGATCCTTTGGCTTTGTAAAGAAACTGTAGAACTCTTCCAATACCTATCTCCTTTGAATTTTCGATTGGCGATTGATTATTGCCGATTTTCAATCTGCAATCGACAATAGACAATATTCAATTCCTAAACCTGGCTATCCTCAAAAAGCTGAATTTCCAGTCCAAGGCTCTGCAGTTCTTTCATGAGTACCTTGAAAGACTCCGGGAGTCCGGCTTCAAGCACATTGTTACCCTTTACAATCCTTTCATACATCCGGGTTCTTCCGGCTACATCATCCGATTTAACGGTGAGAAACTCCTGAAGGGTGTAGGCAGCCCCATAGGACTCCATTGCCCAGACCTCCATCTCACCCAATCGCTGACCGCCAAACTGGGCCTTTCCGCCCAATGGCTGTTGTGTTACAAGAGAATAGGGACCAATAGAACGTGCGTGCAGTTTGTCATCCACCAAATGATGGAGCTTCATTACGTACATAATGCCGACGGTGATCTTCTGATCAAATGGAATGCCTGTCCTGCCATCATAAAGTGTCGCCTGGCCGGTTACAGATAATCCCGCCTCCTCCAGGCAATTTTGGATTTCTTCTTCTTCTGCGCCATCAAAAACCGGCGACGCCATGGGTACTCCGTCCGTCAATAAGCGGCCCCTGTCTATCAGCTCCTCATCAGATAAGTCCCTTATAAATTCATTATACTCCTGTTTTACAAACACTTTTTTCAGTTTGCGCCTCAATTCATCAGGGGTTTTCATCTTATCCAGCAGCGCTTTAACCTGTTTTCCCAGTTCGAAGGAGGCCCATCCCAAATGCGTTTCAAGTACCTGCCCCACATTCATCCTCGATGGCACACCCAAAGGATTCAAGACAATGTCCACCGGGGTCCCATCTGCAAAATAAGGCATGTCCTCAACAGGAAGAACTCTGGATAAGACGCCCTTATTTCCGTGACGACCAGCCATTTTGTCTCCCACAGACAATTTGCGTTTCACCGCCACATAAACTTTCACCATTTTGATGACGCCCGGGGCCAATTCATCACCGACGCTCAATCGCTCTATCTTATCGTCAAATATTTTAGTGAGACGAGCCACCTTAGTAGAATAATTATTAATAATGGATTCAAGACTCTCAATGACATCCATACTACCTTTAAGGTCTGCACCTGACCAGGCTTCGATTGCAATGCGGTCAATATCTTCCTGCTTTATTGTCTTTTTTTCACGCATGAGGATATCGCCTGTTACCCTGTCAAGAAGATCGGTTTTCAGCCCTTTTCCAACCAAAAGGTCCCCCAGCCTTTCCTTTACGCCTTTCCCAATGACATCCAGTTCGTCTTGGAGATCCTTCTTATGCCGAAGCATTTCCTGGGCTTCGATAGAGAGACTTCGCTGGTCCTTTTCAACGCCACGCCTGGCAAATATCTTGGCGTCAATCACGATCCCCTGGACGCCTGGCGGGACCCTCAAAGATGTATCCCTCACGTCTCCGGCCTTATCCCCAAAAATAGCCCTCAAGAGCTTCTCTTCCGGAGAAAGTTGAGTCTCCCCTTTTGGAGTAATTTTTCCTGCCAAAATATCCCCCGGATTGATTTCTGCACCAATCCTGATTATGCCACTTTCATCCAGATCCCTTAAGGCATCCTCACCCACATTCGGAATATCTCTCGTGATCTCTTCTTTACCCAACTTTGTATCCCTGGAGACAACCTCAAATTCTTCTATATGTATTGAGGTATAGATATCCTCTTTCACCACTCTTTCGCTGATGAGCATGGAATCTTCATAGTTGTAGCCGCCCCACGACATAAAAGCCACCATCACATTTTGGCCCAGCGCAAGTTCTCCAAGTTCGCAAGCAGGACCATCAGCAATGATCTGCCCTTTTTTGACAATATCCCCCTTGTGCACAATAGGTTTTTGAGTATAGCAGCTATTCTGGTTGGATTTCTGAAATTTGGCTAATTTATAAATCTCCACCTCCGGCTGGTCATCATCCGTCACGCCACTGGATCTAACGACAATGCGGGAGGCCTCCACGTTCTCGACCACGCCATCTCTTCTGGCAACCACAGCTATACCTGAATCCCGCGCAACCACACCTTCTATTCCTGTCCCTACTAAAGGTGCCCTGGCCTTTAGGAGGGGTACAGCCTGACGTTGCATGTTAGACCCCATCAAAGCTCTATTGGCATCGTCGTGCTCCAAAAAGGGGATCAGAGAGGCAGAAACGCTCACAAGCTGATCTGGAGATACATCCATATACTTCACGTCCCCAATGGGGCTCTTCCCAGCCTCTCCCTCTATCCGCACCGCAGCCTCTTCTCTTATAAAATTGCCTTTTTCATCTAAGGGGGCATTGGCCTGGGCAATAGCATAATCCCCTTCGTCAAGCGCAGACAAGTATTTGATGTTATTACTCGCCCTCCCATTGTCCACCTGCCTGTAAGGGGTCTCAATGAAGCCAAATTCATTCACCCTTGCGTATGTACCGAGTGAGACTATCAAACCAATATTTGGTCCTTCTGGAGTCTCGATAGGGCAAATTCTGCCGTAGTGCGTTGGGTGAACGTCCCGGACTTCAAATCCCGCCCTTTCTCTCGTCAAACCGCCGGGGCCTAAGGCGCTCAATCTCCGTTTGTGTGTGATCTCCGATAATGGATTAGTCTGGTCCATGAATTGGGAAAGCTGGCTTGTGCCGAAAAATTCCTTGACGACTGCCGAGACTGGTTTGGAATTAATCAGATCGTGAGGCATCAAGGTTTCCACTTCCTGCAGGCTCATTCTCTCCTTAATAGCCCTTTCCATTCTCACAAGCCCTATCCTGTATTGATTCTCCAGGAGTTCGCCCACCGCTCTCACCCGCCGGTTTCCCAGGTTATCAATATCATCGGGAATGGCCTCGGAACTCTTCAGCGTGATCAACTCATGCACCGTACCCAGGATATCCTCTTTTCTCAGGGTTCGCTGCTCAAGAGGAACATCAAAATTGAGTCGGTAGTTCAGTTTAAGCCTTCCCACCTTTGAGAGGTCATAGGTGTTATCATTGAAGAAAAGATTGTTAAAGAAATTGTTTGCCACTTCCTGGGTCGGAGGGCTGGTGGGTCGCATCTTTCTGTAAATATCAAGAACTGCTTCATCAGGTGAAGCTATTTTATCAAGAAGCATTGTGTCTCTAATGGCAGTGCTCACACCAGGCGCATCCAGGACAAGGCATTCGATCTCAGTAATCCCTTTTTCTTTCAATATTTCCAGCATCTCACTGGTAAGCACCTGATTACCCTCTATTAAGACTTCACCCGTCTCAGGGTCAACCAAGTCATCAACAATAACGCGACCTTCAACATCAGACAGGTCTATGGGTATGCGGGTCAGCCCTGCTGACTGAACGGCCTTGTGCAGACGTTTGGTGTATTTTTCCCCTTTCTTGGCCAGAATCTCCCCCGTCTCGGTATCAACAATATCTTTGGTAATTTTCTTCTGGTATAAACTCTCTATCTTGGCCTCTCGCCAGCACTCCTTTTTGTCGATGGTAATGATCTCTGTTTCATAGAAATAACGCAGCATTTCGCTTGTCGAATATCCAAGCGCCTTCAAAAGTATGGTGGCTGGAAATTTCCGCCTTCTGTCTATACGAACGTGCAAAATATCCTTGGGATCAAACTCAAAATCAAGCCAAGAACCTCTTAGTGGGATAATCCTTGCAGAATACAAAAGCTTCCCGCTGGAATGCTTTTTACCCTTGTCGTGGTCAAAAAAGGCCCCAGGAGAACGATGGAGCTGACTAACGACAACCCTTTCGGTTCCGTTGCTAATAAAAGTCCCCTTATCCGTCATCATGGGGAGGGTCCCAAAGTAGATCTCTTGCTCCTTGATGTCACGGATACTTTTCGTGCCATTTACAGGGTCCGTATCAAAAACAACCAACCGGACGGTTAGTCTGAGGGGCGCCTCATATGTCATGCCTCTACTCAGGCACTCTTCTTCATCATATTTGGCATCTTCAAATCTATATCTGACAAACTCCAAAGAGGATGTGCCTGCAAAATCGTGAATCGGGAAAACGCTTACCAAGGCCCCCTGAAGCCCGAAATCCTGGCGTTCATCGGGCAGAACATCTTTTTGGAGAAAGCGTTCATAGGAACGCCTTTGCATATCAATTAAATTCGGAATTTCTGTAACTTTTTTAATCTTCCCAAAGCTTCTTCTCGGGCGTCTTTTGACACCATTTTCTCCTGCCATGGTATCTCCTTTAGATTGATGATTGACTATTGGCGATTGAAGATTGAAAAAACAATCAATCCAATAGCCGCAGCCTTCGGCTTACAGCAGCCCTACTTGATCTCTGCGGTAGCACCCGCTTCCTCAAGCTGACTCTTGATACTTTCTGCCTCATCCTTGGAGACTCCTTCTTTTACGGGGCCAGGTGCGCTGTCTACAACTGCCTTGGCCTCTTTAAGGCCCAGACTTGTAATGGCGCGGACAGCCTTGATAACCTGGATTTTCTTGTCCCCAATAGCAGACAACACCACATCAAACTCCGTCTGCTCCTCGGCCTCTGCTTGTGCTGCTTCGGCCGGCGCTGCCGCTGCCATGGCCATGGGAGCTGCAGCACTTACCCCAAATTTTTCTTCCAGTTCCTTTACAAACTCTGAAAGATCAAGAACGGTCATGTTCGAAATATATTCAATAACATCTTCCTTTTTTATTTTTTCTGCCATATCTTACTTTCAACCTCCATCATTTCTCGTCACGCATCAAGCGGACTCTTCTTTTTCCTGCTGAATGGCTTTTAACACATTCAACAGCTGTAAAATAACTCCATTTAAAACCCTGACCAACGCCGAGGGAACCCCCTGCATGGCGGATAAAGCCTGGGCCAGAAGTATATCTTTGCCCGGTAATTCCGCCAACCTTCTTATGGCTTCCGCGTCGATTGCCCTGCCTGAAACCTGGCCGCTTTTAATTTCGAATTGTTTAAATTTCTTCGAGAACTCGACCAAAACCTTAGCGGGACTAACCACATCCTCATATGTCATCGCGATACCTGAGGGTCCCCTCATTTGATCTTCCAACACCGCTGTGTCGGTTCCCTGGCAGGCCAGCTTCAAAAGCCTGTTTTTTACTACCTGAAATTCAGCGCCCACTTCTTTGAGCCCTTTTCTCAATCGATTCATGGCTTCCACATTGAGGCCCTGGTAGTCTACAAGAAAAGTCCCCTCTGCTTTCTCAAAGCGGCTGCCAAAATCGGCGACAAGCTTCTCTTTCTCTTCTCTATTCATATTCACCTCCTCTCTGCTCGACAATAGACATGTCAAAGTCAGAGGTGCAAAAAAAGAAATCACCCTGTATCAGTCTCGGTAGGCTTACTCTTTAAGCACGTAACCACCGTCTTTGGGAGAATATGACCCCCACCGGCTTTCATGGCACCTACTGTCTTTGACTAAAAGATATACTACTACCCCTATTGAGCGATGCTCAATCAGGTGGTTATAGAATCAGTTCACAATTTTTTACAGTCCCCGGCTTGCGGGGCTATGCCTTTATTTTCAGTATCCTTGAATTTTCGTGATGTTATTTATTTAAGAGATCCTTAACGTATGCGGGCTCTATCTTGATTCCCGGGCCCATACAGGTAGAGATGCCCATACTTCTGAGATAGGTCCCTTTGCTCGTGGGAGGTTTCAATCGCAGAATCGTATCCACAAAAGCAGCAATGTTCTCCAAAAGCTTTTCCACACCAAATGAAACTTTGCCCATCGAGGCATGAATGATGCCAGTTTTTTCAACTTTGAAATCTATCTTTCCCGCCTTAATCTCCTTCACTACCCTCGCTATATCAAATGTGACAGTACCCAGTTTGGCGTTCGGCATCATGCCTCTCGGACCCAAAATACGTCCCAGTTTTCCAACAGAACTCATCATGTCCGGTGTGGCAATTGCCTTGTCGAATTCAAGCCATCCTTTCTGAATTTTTTCTACAAGTTCATCCGAACCCGCGTAATCTGCGCCTGCTTCAAGGGCCTCTTTCTCTTTTTCGCCCTTGGCAAAAGCGGCCACACGGACGTCTTTTCCCACACCGTTGGGCAAAACTACGGTACCTCTAACCATTTGATCGGCATGCCTTGGATCCACCCCCAATCTAACAGCCAGATCCACGCTTTCGTCAAATTTAGCATGCGCACAGTCTATTGCCAGTTGAACTGCCTCTTCGAAATTGTATCTCGTGAGTCTATCAATTTTTTGAACACTATCCTTGTGTTTTTTACCTACCCGGCCCATACCTGACCTTCCTCTCATATCAAGATTCGCTCACCGTAATACCCATACTTCTTGCCGTACCCTCAATTATTTTACCGGCAGCCTCTAAATCGTAAGCATTCAAATCTTCAAACTTGAGCTTTGCAATTTCCTCCACCTGTTTTCGAGTCACATTTGCCACTTTTTCCCGGTTTGGTTCGGCTGAACCCTTGGCTATTTTTGCCACCTGCTTTAGAAGGACCGAGGCTGGAGGGGTCTTAGTGATAAAGGAAAAAGATCTGTCGGCGTAAATTGTAATAATAACAGGAATAACCGTGCCCAGTTGATCCTGTGTCTTTGCATTGAATGACTTGCAAAACTCTGCGATATTGACACCGTGCTGTCCTAACGCAGGACCGATGGGTGGTGACGGATTAGCCTGTCCTCCTTTCACCTGAAGCTTGATAGCCCCAATGACCTTCTTTGCCATGATTAACCTCTTTTAAACCTTATTTACCTGAATAAAATCCAGTTCTACAGGCGTTGCGCGTCCGAATATGGTGATAAGAACTCTCAATCTCTCTTTGTCCGGCTTAATTTCTTCCACAACTCCCTGGAAGTTATTGAAAGGTCCATCAATTACTCTGACCTCATCCCCCTCTTCAAAACGGTACTTTGGTTTTGGTTTGCTCACACCCTCTTCCATCTGATGGAGAATTTGCTCTGCCTCTTCATCAGGAATAGGTGTGGGTTTAACCTCTCCACCAATAAATCCTGTCACCTTGGCGGTATCCTTTACTATGTGCCAGGTCTCTTCATTCAAGATCATTTGGACGAGAATGTATCCCGGAAAAAACTTTCTGGAAGAGGTTTTTTTCTGACCGCCTCGCAGCTCCATTACCTGTTCAGTAGGGACAACAATCTGGCCGAAGAATTCTTCCTTCCCGAGTGTCTTTATTCTCTCTTCCAGGTTCTTTTTTACCTTGTTCTCAAAACCTGAATAAGTATGAACTATATACCACCTTTGATCCACACCAACACCTGATGATTGTCAATAGTCAATTCTTAACTCTATCCCACAACATTCTTGAGAATTTTTATGAGGCCAAAATCCACCAGACCTAAGAATAAAGAAATGATAAGCGTAAGAACGATCACAACAGCCGTAGAGGCCAACAATTCCTTTCGCGTGGGCCACTTGACCTTCTTTAACTCCATCCTTGCTTCTCTGAAAAACTGGCTCGCTTTACCAACATATTTCTTAATGGAACGGTCCCCTGTCACCTTTTTTTCAGATACTTTTTTCGAGTTCGTCCGGACAGGCTTTTGTTGAACCATCTCTTTTGGCAGCGGCTTTACATTTGAATCCACGCCCTCAGTTTTCTTTGTGACGGAGATCTTTTTCTTTGGGCGTTTTTTCTTTTGTCTCTGGCTCTGTTTTTTCATATCAATTTTAGCATGCAAAAAATGGCAGGCCAGGAGGGATTCGAACCCCCAACACCCGGATTTGGAGTCCGGTGCTCTAGCCGTTAGAGCTACTGGCCTGCATAAATTGTGTTTATTGTGTTTGCAGGGTTCATTGCGTTTATCTCATCAACGCCATTCTTGTGAAAACAACAAACCCAAAAGCATCAATAAACCCAACAAACACAGGCTACTTCGTTTCCTTATGAACTGTATGGGTCCTGCAAAATGGACAATATTTTTTAAATGCCAGTTTATCTGGTGTTTTTCGTTTATTTTTTGTGGCCGTATAATTCCTGTTCTTGCATCCTTCACAGGCCAGTGTAACTATATCACGCATTGCTGCAAGGTCTCCTTTTATTCAATAATATCGCTGATGACCCCGGCACCAACAGTCCTCCCACCTTCACGAATGGCAAACCTCAACTCCTTCTCCATCGCTATGGGAGTAATTAAATCCACCGCCATCGACACATTGTCTCCAGGCATCACCATCTCTATCCCTTCAGGTAACGTCGTAACTCCTGTCACATCCGTCGTTCGAAAATAAAACTGAGGACGATAACCATTGAAAAATGGCGTGTGACGACCACCCTCCTCCTTCGTCAATATATACGCCTCAGCCTTAAATTTCGTGTGCGGCTCTATCGACTTGGGATGC
>JAIWDV010000002.1:0-24502 GCA_048632525.1 Bacteroidales bacterium
ATGGTAAGAGCGGGTAAGAGACCCCTTTGAGAGGTGCACTATGAAACTGCCAAAAGACTACATCATTTTTCCCCTGGACCTACCCTCCTATGATCAGGCCATGACCTATGTAGACAAGCTGAAAGAGCACGTGGGTCTCTTTAAAGTGGGCCTGGAACTTTTTATCAGTCAGGGGCCGGATATTCTCAAGTCGATACATGACGCGGGAGATGCCGGAATCTTCCTCGACCTTAAACTCCACGATATTCCTGCCACCGTACAGAGGGCTTTTGTGGCTGCCAGCCAACACGACCCGGAATTTGTGACGGTTCACTGTGATGAAGGGGAGGAAATTCTTAGGGGTGTTGCGAAAAACAATCCTGGTGATACAAAAATACTGGCAGTCACCGTGCTTACGAGCCTGAATCAGGAAAAATTAAGGGCATTGGGTTACTCTGATAAATATGCAGAAGACCTCTCCGCCCTGGTCCTTTTAAGGGCCCGCATGGCAAAGGCCGCAGGGTGTCATGGTGTAGTATGCTCCGGGCTTGAAGTGGCTATGGTAAAAAGGGAACTGGGGTCTGAACTGATCGCAGTTACCCCCGGAATACGCCCGGCCTGGTCTCTCGTCAATCAGGACGACCAAAAAAGGATAGTAACGCCTGCAGATGCTATTAGAAATGGCTCGGATTATGTGGTGATTGGCCGCCCCATACGGGATGCAAAAGACCCTGCCGATGCAGCGAGGAAGGTTGCGGAGGAGATAGCATCAGCCCTTTAAGACAAGCTTATCCCTGTGTACAGCCATGAGAGTGACCATGGCTTTAGCGGCCAGCTCTGCCTCCCCTTCCCTGATATCAAACACTTCTGACTCTGAGATGATGATCTGGCCCCCCTCCCTGAGCACCTTTGAGCGACAGACCAGGGCTTCACCGAAGGCAGGTCTCAGAAAGTTGATCTTAAACTCGATTGTCAGGATCTGAAAATCCTCGGAAACAGTTGTAAAAGCAGAATATCCGGCCGTATGATCGGCCATTGTGGCCATAACACCTGCATGGATAAAACCGTCCTGCTGTCGATGATGCTCCTCAATTGCGACCGTCGACTGAAAGTAACCCCTCTCGATCACTTCCGCCTTGAACTGGCAATATTCGATGAAACCGCGGCTATAGTCCCTGGCCAGAAAGGTTTTCCTCTCTTGTGGAATTTCTTCATGCATTGTTTTATCCTTTGCGAAAAGGTCACTATTATTTTAACCAAGCTGTATCCAAAGCAAGTATACACATTAGGGGTACTTAGACAAGGGCGTTTTAAATTTGCGACATACAATTGGAAAAAATACCAGGGTGTGATAAAGAGAATCTTAAAGGGAAGGAAAAGACCCATTGTGCGGCACCGAATATACTTATGCTCGGGTCCCTTTCATTGGAGGATGCTCAAATGGCCAAAAAACCAGCGTATGAAGAATTAGAAAAAAAGGTCAAGAAATTACAAGGTGAAGTCATTGAACTCAAACGGGCGGCCAAGGCGCTTCATGAGTCACATGATTATCTGGAAAACCTGTTCAACTATGCCAATGCTCCTATGATTGTCTGGGACCCTAAGGGTAGGATTACCCGGTTCAACCATGCCTTTGAGAACATGACAGGAATTACAGCCGACGAGGTCATCGGTCAAAAACTGGACGTACTTTTCCCTGAAGCAAGCCGGGATGAATCGATAGGTAAGATCGCTCGTACCCTGGAGGGTGAATACTGGGAGTCGGTTGAGATCCCGATTCTTCACAAAGGTGGAGACATCCGGGTAGCACTCTGGAACTCAGCTAACATTTATGCAGAGGATGGCACAACCCTTTCGGCCACCATTGCCCAGGGGGTGGATATAACCGAGCGTAAGCGGGCGGAGGAGGCCCTGGGGGAGAGCGAGGAGCGGTACCGCCTGCTTGCTGAGAATTTACCTGATATTATCTGGATAATGGATATGAATCTGCAATTTACCTATATTAGCCCTTCCATTACAAAAATGACAAATCATAGTGTTGAGGAAGTGATGGGCTTGGCACTGATGGACGGATTTACTCCAGGTTCTATTGAGGCTGCCAGGAATGTCTTTGCAGAAGAACTGGCCATGGAAAAAACAGGGAAAGGAGACCCGTTCAGGACACGGACACTTGAATTGGAGGGCTTCCGAAAAGACGGCTCCAAGATCTGGACTGAGGCCAAAATGACTTTTCTTCGTGACCAAACAGGTCAAGCTACCGAAATATTTGGCGTATCACGCGACATCAGCAGGCGCAAGCGAACAGAGGAAGCACTGCGTGAAAGCGAAAAGTTGTATCGCAGCATCCTGGAGGTTGCCCCCGATTCCATTACGATAACCCGTATGAGGGATGGTCGCTATCTGCAAGTGAATGAAGCTTTCTGCCAGATGAGTGGCTACTCGCGGGAAGAGGCACTGGGCAGGAACCCATTTGATTTGAACCTATTTACCAACCCTGGGGATCGAGAGCGTTTTATCAAAATCCTAAAAGAGAAAAGGGAGGTAAACGGGTTTGAAGTCCAGTATCGAAAAAAGGATGGGACTACCGTAGATACTCTTCTTTCAGTCAGACCTTTGGAGTACGGGAAAGAGGAGTGTTTGGTCGCAGTGGCAACTGACGTTACCAAGCTCAAGCGGGCGCAGGATGCGCTTCGTGAATCAGAAGAAAAGTATCGCCTTTTGGTGGAAAATGCCAGCGATGCAATTTTTATTATCCAAGATCAGCAAGTAAAATTTCCAAATCCGAAGGCCATTGAAATGGGGCGAAATTTAGCCGTTGACTTAGAACGAGTTCCTTTTCTGAATTATATTCATCCTGAAGATCGGCAGATGGTTATTGAAAGGCACAGCAAAAGATTAAAGGGAGAGAAAGTGCCCGACACCTATTCTTTCAGACTAATGAACAGAGATGGTGAAGAATTATGGGCAGAACTCAATGCCGTTCTTATAAACTGGGAGGGTAAGCCGGCCACGCTCAATTTTCTCAGGGACATAACGCTACAACAGCAACTGGAGGCACAAATCCAGCAGATTCGGCGGCTGGAAGCCCTGGGTACCCTTGCCGGGGGTATTGCCCATGACTTCAATAATCTTTTGATGGGTATTCAGGGGCGTACGTCCCTGATGATGATGAATGCTGATTTTTCCCAGGTGCATTATGAGGATCTGAAAGGAATTGAGGATATCGTTAAGAGCGGGGTAGATCTGACAAAACAGTTGTTAGGCTTTGGCAGAAAGGGAAAATATGAGGCCAAACCGACTGATCTGAGCAAATTAGTTCACACAAGTTCTCAAATGTTTGGCAGGACAAAAAAAGAGATCAAAATACACGCCAAATATCAGAAAGACATTTGGGCGGCAGAGGTAGACAGGGGCCAGATTGAGCAGGTACTGTTAAACCTTTATGTCAACGCCTGGCAGGCTATGCCTGGCGGTGGAGAATTATATCTGCAGACGGAAAACGTGACGCTTGATGAGAGCTATACAAATCCTTATGAAGTAAAGCCGGGCAGATATGTGAAGATTTCAGTGGCTGATACCGGAGTTGGCATGGATGAGGCAACCAAGGAAAGAATATTTGAGCCTTTTTTTACCACCAAAGAGATGGGCAGGGGAATGGGTCTTGGTCTTGCCTCTGCTTATGGTATCATTAAAAACCATGAAGGCATCCTCAACGTAAACAGTGAAAGGGGTGAAGGAACGACCTTTAACATATACCTTCCTGCTTGTGAGAAAAAAATCATTGACGAAAAGAAACCACTTGAAGGGATCATAAGAGGAACTGAGACCGTTCTTTTGGTGGATGATGAGGATATAATTGTAGATATTGGGAAGAAGAACCTGGAAAAGTTAGGCTACAAAGTCATAACCGCGCGGAATGGTAAAGAGGCCGTAGAGCTCTATAAGAAAAACCAAGGCAATATCGATATCGTCGTCCTTGACATGATTATGCCGGAAATGGGGGGTGGGGAAACCTATGACAAACTGATGGAGATTAATCCAGACGTCAAGGTCATTCTTTCAAGCGGATATAGTATAGAGGGCCAGGCAAGTGAGATATTGAAGCGTGGTTGTGATGGCTTTATTCAGAAGCCATTTCGCATGAAACAGTTATCCAGTAAGATAAATGAGGTTTTGGAGAAGGAATAGGCGATGTTCAAACAGGTGGTATTGGGCATTTGTTATAAAATATTGGTATTATTGTCTTTCGCATTACATTTGTAATTTTTTTGCTGATAGAGGATTGATTATTTTGTGGTTTTTCGCTGCAAAACACTTGCAAAATAAAAAACGATATGCTATGCACGCGTGACGTGATTGGAAATGGTGAAACTTTGAAATGAAGAAAATAAACGATCAGATGAATGCCTTTTTCGGCAATGATACTGAATTTGAGGGGAAACTCTCCTTTTCCGGTGCAGTCCGCATTGACGGCTCCTTTAAGGGGGAGATTTCAACCAAAGGAACCCTGATTGTGGGTGAGACAGCAAATATCGAGGCGGAGATTCATGCCTCCCACATCATTATCAGCGGAGAGGTGCGCGGCAGTATTGTTGCCGAAAATAAAATAGAAGCACACGCTCCGGGTAGAATTATTGGGAGTATCCAGGCCCCGACTATCACCATAGATGAGGGGGTTGTTTTTGAGGGAAACTGCCGGATGCAAGAGCAGGGTGAGGAGTCCGAAAAGGACAAAAAAGTGACCGTATTGACACAATCAGCAGGGTCAAAGGAGTAAACCTTTAGCACAACTTAAAAGCCGGAGGGATATACACGGCATGTTAAAAATAGATTTTTCATTATTTGTTCAGATAGCCAATTTTTTATTGCTTCTCCTTCTCATGAATATCTTTCTTTATAAACCGATCCGCAAGATATTGGCTCGCAGAAAAGAGGAAATCAATTCCTTTGAAGGGACCATAGAAGGCTATCAAAATCGGTCTGATCAAGACGAAAAAGGCATTGAAGAAGGAATGATTCTGGCCAGAAAGGAAGGCCACAAGGAAAAGGAGAACTTTAAAGGCCAGGGCTTAGAAGCGGAGAAAGGGGTATTGCAGAAGGCCAGTTCTTCAGCAGAAGAAAAAATAGGCAATGCCAAACAAGAAATTGAGAATAAGATAGTTGATGTGCGAAAGGCACTGGAAGACCAGGTTGCTTCTTTTTCCGAGGAATTGGCTGAAAAGATACTGGGAAGGAGCATCCAATGATCCTGTTTAAAGGTAAGAAAGGTAAATTTGTATTAATAGCTGGTCTCACCCTGATAAGTATATTTATTCTTTGCGGTTTAGGTTTTGCTTCTGAAGGTGGAGGTCATGGCGATACGGATGAGAGCCAGAGGCTTTGGGACCTTGGGGCGCGTTTTCTCAATTTTACCCTTTTGGTCATTATTCTTTTCGTGGTGATAAGAAAGTCCGGCGTTAAAGACTTTTTTTCTGCGCGCAGGGAGGAAATCAGTAAGAAGTTTGAGGACCTAAAAGAGGAAAGGGATGCGGCTGAAGGCCGGTATCGCGAGCTGGAGGAGGAGCTAAAGGCATTCGAAACAAAAAAGAAGGAGATCATCCAGCAGTTTGAGGCAGAAGGTATTGCTGAAAAGGAGAGGATTATCGCTGAAGCCGAGGAAAGGGCAAAACAGATACTGGAACAAGCCGGTTTGACAATACAACGGGAGATCCAGGCTGCAAAGGATCGGTTGACAGCGGAAATGGTGGAGGCTGCCGCTCAGAGGGCTCAGGGAATTATTGAAAAAGAGATAAAAGACAGTGACCAGGACCAGATGGTTAATGAATTCATAGAAAGGGTGGAGAAGCTACATTGATTGGTTCAAAGATTTCCAGGAGATATGCAAAGGCCTTGCTCAGCCTGGGGCAGGATGATGGACATTATGAAGAATATGGGCAGAACCTTAATGAATTTGCCAGCTTCTGCTCTGCTAACAACGAATTTTTCCAGGTTGTTTCCAATCAAATATTTTCAGTAGAGGACCGTAAAAAAGTCCTTGAAGTAGTGTTAGAAAAGAGCCTGTTTTCTAATGTTGTAAAAAATTTCTTAAGACTCCTGATTGATAAGAACAGAATTGCAGCCATTGGTGGAATTACTGATTACTATTCAAGACTTACCGATGAGCTTTCAAACATTACCAGGGCCGACATCATTACGGCCAAACCTTTGAAAACGAAAGCATTAGATAAGCTGAAAAAGGCTCTGACAGGACTTACTTCAAAGGATGTCAGGACAGATGTGAAGCAAGATGATTCCCTCATAGGAGGGCTTATCGTAAAAATTGGAGATTTGGTATTGGATGGCAGTGTAAAGGCCCAACTGGAAGGGCTAAAAGAATCATTTAAAAGGGGTGAATATAGCTAATGGAGATCAGAGCAGAAGAAATAAGTCAGGTAATCCGGGACCAGATTAAGGATTACGAAAAAAAGGTGGAGGTGAGCGAGACCGGAACGGTCTTATCCGTTGGTGATGGGGTTGCCCGTGTCTATGGTGTGGAAAAGGCCATGGCCATGGAGATGCTGGAGTTTCCGGGGGGAATTTATGGCCTCTGCCTTAATCTGGAAGAGGACAATGTGGGCGTTGCCATCATGGGTGATGATACTAAGATCAAGGAGGGGGACACGGTTAAGCGAACCGGGCGGATTGCAGAGATACCGGTAGGTGATGCAGTACTGGGTCGGGTTATTGACGCTGTGGGTAATCCCCTTGATGGGAAAGGACCGATCGATGCTACCGAATCCCGCCGCGTCGAAATGGTAGCGCCTGGCGTGATTGAACGCCAGCCGGTGAATGAACCCATGTGCACAGGCTGTAAGTCTATCGATGCTATGACTCCTATTGGCCGCGGGCAGCGGGAATTAATCATTGGTGACAGGCAGATCGGGAAGACGGCCCTCTGCGTAGATGCTATTATCAACCAGAAAGATACGGACATCTATTGCATCTATGTGGCGGTGGGACAGAAGAAATCCACTGTTGCCCAGGTCGTGGATACCCTGCAGCGCCACGGAGCCATGGAATATACAACCGTAGTCGCAGCATGCGCCAGTGACCCTGCTACACAGCAGTACATTGCCCCTTATTCCGGTTGTTCCATCGGAGAGTATTATCGGGACAGCGGCAAACATGCCCTGATCATATATGATGATCTTTCAAAACAGGCCGTCGCATATAGACAGGTCTCCTTGCTGCTCAGGAGGCCGCCAGGCCGTGAAGCCTTTCCAGGTGATATTTTTTACAATCATTCCAGGCTATTAGAAAGGGCAGCCAAGGTGAATGATGAAAAAGGGGCCGGATCCCTTACCGCGCTGCCTATCATTGAAACCCAGGCCGGGGACGTGTCTGCCTATATCCCCACAAACGTGATTTCCATTACAGATGGCCAGGTCTACCTTGAGCCTAACCTTTTCTTTTCCGGTGTGCGGCCTGCCATCAACGTGGGCCTGTCCGTTTCCAGGGTGGGCGGGGCCGCTCAGACAAAGGCTATGAAAAAGGTGGCCGGAAGCCTCCGTCTTGATATGGCCCAGTTCCGCGAGCTGGAGGCCTTTGCACAATTCGGGAGTGATCTGGATAAGGCTACGCAGCAGCAAATCGATCGGGGACGTAGATTGGTTGAAGTCTTGAAACAGCCTCAGTACCAGCCTATGGCAGCCGAAAAAGAGGTGATGATACTATTTGCGGGAAGTTTTGGCTATCTTGATGAATGGCCTGTGGAAGCTGTATCTAATTATGAGACACAGATGCTTGAGTTTATGGGGAGCAAGCATTCTGATCTTTTGGGTGAGATCAAAGATAAAGAAGACATCAGTGATGAGCTGGAAGAAAAGCTGAAAGCGGCCCTTGATGAATTTAAGTCCGTTTTCCAGCCAGCCACTTAAATAGTGTCTGAACGAAATTCAAAATAGAGAAGGATAAATGGCAACCTTAAGAGATATCCTGCGAAAAATAGGCGCTGTTAAAAAAACACAGCAGATCACAAAGGCCATGAATATGGTGGCTGCTGCCAAGCTGCGGACTACCCAGGGGAGGATGGAGAATTTCAAGCCCTATGCAGGCAAGTTTGCCGAAGTACTTGGCAATCTTGCCAGCGGGATGGATCCGGGAATCCACCCATTGTTGGTTAAAAAGGAGGAAGTCTCGCGTGTTGAACTTCTCCATTTTACTGCCGATAGGGGTCTGTGTGGGAGTTTTAACGTAAATACTGTTAATGCGGCCCAGAAATGGATCAAAGGACAACAGGACAATGGAAGAGACTGCAGTTTGACCCTGGTTGGAAAAAAGGGAAGAGATTTTTTTAGAAAACAGGGCGCCAATATTACAGAAAGCCATATTCAGATCTATGGGATGATTGATATTTCGTTTATTAACCAGATGACCAGGGGTTTTATCACAAGGTATCTGAGCGATGAGATTGATGAAGTCAACATGATCTATACACGTTTCATCAGTATGGCAAAACAGGAACCCACCCTGGTCAAGCTGATTCCCATTGAACCCCCTCAAAAGGAGGCGGAAACTGAAGAAAAGGCCGCAGAATATCTGTGTGAGCCCAGCGCGGAGAAACTTCTTATAGAGCTTTTGCCAAAACACATAAGTGTACAGATATATAATGCCTTTCTCCAGAACGAGGTCAGTGAACATGCTGCGAGGATGTCTGCCATGGATAATGCGACCAAGAATTGCAGCGACATAGTGGAGAATCTCACCCTGGTCTATAACAAGGCACGGCAGGCGGCCATTACCGCGGAATTGATGGATATTGTCGGTGGCGCCGAGGCGATCACAAAGGCATAAATATTTAAAGGAGGTCTTGATTAGATTATGGATGAGGGCAGATTAATTCAGGTTACGGGTCCTGTTGTGGACGTTGAATTTCAGAAAGGGGCGCTTCCGGAGATTTTGACCGCGCTGTATATCACCAATCCTGCCATTGATGATTCAGAAGATAACCTTGTCGTGGAAGTGGCCCTGCACTTGGGCGACAAGGTTGTGCGTTGCATTGCCATGGACATCACAGACGGCCTTGTGAGGGGAATGCCGGTCAAGAATACCGGGAAACCGATCCTCATGCCTGCAGGAGATCCCACATTGGGCCGCGTACTTAATGTGGTGGGCAGGCCGGTTGACGGTCTTGGACCTGTAGATGCCAAGGAGTTTTTGCCCATCCATCGCCATGCTCCTTCATTTGTCGAGCAGGACACATCTGTAAAGGTCCTTGAGACCGGGATTAAGGTGATTGACCTCCTGGTGCCATTTCCCCGTGGCGGAAAAATGGGCATGTTTGGCGGCGCGGGTGTGGGCAAGACCGTGGTCATGATGGAGATGATCCATAACATTGCCATGGAACATGGCGGCATTAGCGTTTTTGCAGGCGTTGGTGAAAGAACAAGAGAAGGAAATGACCTTTACCTGGAAATGAAGGAATCGGGTGTCCTTCCAAAAGCAGTATTGATCTACGGTCAGATGACCGAGCCTCCCGGTGCAAGGGCAAGGGTGGCTCTTTCTGCGCTGACTGCGGCCGAGTATTACCGGGATGAAAAAGGCCAGGATGTGCTTCTTTTTATTGATAATATCTTTCGGTTTACCCAGGCCGGCTCAGAGGTCTCCGCTCTTCTGGGACGTATCCCTTCTGCGGTGGGTTATCAGCCTACACTGGGAACTGACCTGGGAGAACTCCAGGAACGGATTACCTCCACCACAAAGGGATCCATTACGTCTGTTCAGTGTGTTTACGTGCCTGCCGATGACCTTACAGACCCGGCTCCTGCTACCACCTTTGCCCATTTGGATGGGACTGTTGTTCTTTCACGAGCACTTACCGAGCTGGGGATCTATCCTGCGGTGGATCCTTTGGATTCCACCTCTCGTATTTTGGACCCCAACTATGTAGGTGAGGATCACTATCATACTTCAAGACAGGTCCAGCAGCTTCTTCAGAAATATAAGGATCTTCAGGATATCATCGCTATTCTGGGAATGGATGAACTATCTGATGAGGATAAACTGACCGTAGCAAGGGCAAGAAGAATCCAGAGATTCCTGTCTCAGCCTTTCCACGTTGCCGAGACCTTTACAGGGACAAAAGGAAAGTATGTGACTGTGGAAGAGACCGTTAAAGGGTTCAAGGAGATCATTGAGGGGAAACATGACGACTTGCCTGAGGCCGCCTTTTATATGGTTGGCGGTATAGAAGAGGCCCAGGAGAGGGCCGAAGAAATAGCTGCTGCCAGTAATTAAGAGGTAATTTGATGGGAAGACTGTTTCTGGAAATTGTTACGCCTGAAAAGATTGTTGTGAGCCAGGAAGTGGATTCGGTCGTTGCGCCTGGCACTGACGGGGAGTTTGGTGTATTGCCGGGGCATATCCATTTTCTAACGGGCATTGTTCCAGGGGAACTCCGGTATAATACCGGTGCTGGAAAGGAATCCATGGCAGTGACAACAGGCTTTGCAGAGGTGTCCAACGATAAGGTCTCTATCCTCGTGGATGCAGCTGAGAAGGTCAGTGAAATTGACGCGGAACGGGCCCGCCAGGCAATGGAAAGGGCCAGGGAAAGGCTGGGAAAGGATAGAAGAACCGAGGATATTGATACCTTAAGGGCTGAGGCAGCCCTAATAAGGGCTATCATGCGCATCAGGGTTGTTGAAAAGGCAATATAATCATACAGATTGACAGGAAATATGCTTCATAAGGCAAGCGGCTTAAAATCGCTTGCCTTTTTTATTGACCTTTACAGAAATTGTGGATAATATTATATATTAATTTAAATAAACTGGGATGGGAGTATTATGGATATAAGCGAAGAGGTCGATCAATTTAAAATTCTTGAGGACAAGATAGATAAACTTATTGATTATATAACGGCATTGAAAAAAGAAAAAGAAGCCCTTGCTGAAAAAAACCAGACTCAAGAAGAGAGATTAGCAGACTTAACTGACCAACTGGAAAACTCAAGGACAGCCACAGATGGGGTCAAGCAGAGGATTGCTGGCCTTTTGGAGAAAATGGAGCAAATCGATACGTAGTTCCGCGAGGGATAATCTTTGGAAAAGCCCATCAGAATTAAACTCCTTGAACATGAATATCTCATAAAGAGCGATGAGAATGAAGAGTGGGTAAAAAACATCGCTCAATATATCCACGATAAATTTGGAGAGATAAAGGAAAACACGGAGGGGCTTTCGGAAACAAAGACCGCTATATTGGCAGCCTTCGATATTGCCAGTGAGTATTTCCAACTGCTGAAAGCGCGGGACGATCTGGTTGAAAATATTGAAAGACGGGCACAGGCCCTGAATTCCCACATTGATTCCATTACCATGTGAAACATCTGGTTTTGTTTTTTTTGGCAGGGATCGAATTTGGTAAACGGGTTCAACTATGGAACCCATGATTTAATTTTCAGGAAAAATCCCCAAATCTGCAGCCTACACTTGTGGGCAGCGGATGTGTTAAGCAAAGGGGATAGTGCATACAGAATAGGAATTGTCGATCAAGAGGGTTTAAAAATCACTCAGTGTGAATGATATATAAGTTTCGTTAAGTTAGGAAAGAGATATAAACTGTGTATGGTGAGATCAAGTTCTTAGAACAAAAAAGACCAAGATGGGCTGGAGTTGTCCCTTTTTAGGACTCGATCAACCATTTGTCTCCTCTCTTAGCCAGGATTGACCCTCCTTATAATCCTTTTCCTTAATTCTTCTTCTGTATTCTTCAGAAATCAAATGATCACCAGGCCCTGATTGCAGCGATTTTTCGTTGGGGCCATCTTTTATTAAGTGAGAATAGGAGCGTCACCTAATTATGACTTTAATTCATGTAATCGGGAGCGCCCTCTTAAGCCTTATTGTGGGCATACTTGTCGGGGTTTTTTTCCGCAAGAAAATCGTCGAAAGCAGAGTAGACTCCATTGAAAAATACTCCAGGAAGATTCTTGCCGATGCCCAAAAAGAAGCGAAGACAATAAGGAAAGAGGCCGCACTTCAGGCTAAGGATAGTCTCTATCAAATGAAGGTTGAGTTTGAGAAAGAGACAAAGGCAAACAGAAAGCAGTTGCTCTCCCAGGAAAACCGTCTACTCCATAAAGAGGAGAATATAGATCGAAAAACCGAGCAGCTTGAAAAGAGGGAAGTAAGAATCTCCAAGAAAGAAGAAGGCATTGATAAGATTGAAAAGGCATTAAGGCGGAAAGAGCAAGAGTGTGAACGCCTCATTTCGGATCAAAGAAGACAACTTGAGAGGTTGGCAGGCATATCAAGCGAGCAGGCCAAACATCTCCTTATCGCCTCCATGGAATCAGAGGCAAAGCACGATGCCGCAACAATGATGCGAAAGATAGAAAACGAGGCGAGGGACGATGCGGACCGTAAAGCCCAGGAGATTCTTTCCTTGGCAGTAAAAAGATATGCCGGCGATTATGTGGCTGAAAAGACTGTTTCTGTTGTTAATCTGCCTAATGAAGAAATGAAAGGACGAATAATTGGAAGAGAGGGCAGGAACATTCGTGCTATTGAAGCGGCCACCGGAATAGATCTTATAATCGATGATACACCGGAGGCCGTAATACTATCCGGTTTTAATCCGGTTAGGCGAGAAGTGGCCAAGATTTCCCTGGAAAGATTAATAGATGACGGCAGAATTCACCCGGCCAGGATCGAGGAGATTGTTTCAAAGGTCGGCAAGGAAGTAGACGCCACCATAAAAGAGGCGGGAGAACAGGCCACGTTTGATGTGGGAGTACACGGGATCAATCAGGAACTTGTTAAGCTCATAGGTCGATTAAAATACCGTTCAAGTTATGCGCAAAATGTGCTTCAGCACTCGAAGGAGGTCAGTTTTCTTTGCGGTATTATGGCTGCTGAGCTGGGTTTGAATGTAAAACAGGCAAAAAGAGCTGGACTGCTCCACGACATCGGTAAGGCGGTGGACCATGAGGTGGAGGGCCCTCATGCAGTTATAGGGGCGGATCTAACCAGGAAATATGGTGAATCTAACCTGGTAGTTCATGCCATTGCCGCTCATCATGAAGATATCCAACCCGAGTCAGTCCTGGCTGTTTTGGTGCAGGCGGCGGATACATTGTCCGGGGCCAGGCCTGGAGCGCGCCAGGAAATGCTGGAGTCCTATGTGAAGAGGCTGGAAGGGCTGGAGAAGATCGCCATGTCCTTTAATGGTGTCAATAAGTCTTACGCCATTCAGGCAGGGCGAGAGATCCGTATTATGGTTGAAGGGAAAACCATTAATGACGACCAGGCCTTTATCGTTTGCAAGGACATCGCAAAAAAAATTGAAAAAGAATTGAGTTATCCAGGCCAGATCAAGGTGACAGTGATCCGTGAAACCAGGGCTGTGGAGTATGCAAAATAGTCCATAATTTTTTGACAGGATAAACAGGATAGACATGATTATAAAATCTTGATTATCCATGCCTGCCCCGCGAAACGCGGGGTAATCCTGTCTAAAGGTCCTTTTAATAGGTGAATTATTACCATAATCGAAGAGGATCCGGTTTGTGGAAAAGACCCTGTTCAACAAGAATGGGCTGCCTACTGCCTATATCACTGATGATTATAACCAGGATATTTATCTCTGGGACGGGCATGCTGTCGCCTATATCTTTGAGAACGAACACGTATACGGGATAAACGGGGACCATCTGGGTTGGTTTGTTCAGGAAATCGTGTTCAATAATTATGGGGAAAGGGTCGGTTTTACTTCCAGTACCTGTCCGGTAAACATTGCAAAAGAACCGAGCAAGACCAAAAAACACCCCAGAGCTGAAATTAGACCGCGCTGGAAGGCCCCGGCATTCCCCCATTTGACTTTCAATATTGCTGAACAGGATTTGAGCGATTTCCTGAACCAGGGACAGGCCGTGGGAATACGGGCATAATTAAATTTTTCTCTTCAATTTCTTGCGGTTTGAAGTATGATAGAAATATGTCTCAAGAAAAGGAAACGGTCTATTTAGTTGACGGCACTTCGTATATTCACCGAGCCTACCATGCCATAAGGGGCCTTGCCAACTCAAAGGGTTTCCCTACCAACGCCTCCCTCGGCTTCACCAAAATGGTCCTGAAGCTTCTTGCCGACAAGACGCCGGAATATCTTGCCATTGTCTTTGATGCCAGGGGGCCCACCTTCAGACATAAGATGTATGCCGATTATAAGGCCAACCGGCCGCCGATGCCTGATGACATGGCTGCTCAGATCCCCGTGATCAAATCCATCGTTAAAAACCTGAATATCAAGATGGTAGAAAGGGAAGGATATGAAGCGGATGATATCATTGGCACCATGGCCAGGGTGTGTGAAGAAAAGGGTTTACGTGTTGTCATGGTGACAGGGGACAAGGATTTCAGGCAACTCATAACGCCCAATACAGTCATGTTGGATACCATGAAGGACGCGGTCACGGATTATGCATCTCTAAAGGAGGCTTACGGGTTTGAACCGGAAAAGTTTATAGATGTCATGGGGCTTTCCGGTGATGCCACAGATAATATTCCCGGAGTGCCTGGAGTGGGAGAAAAGACTGCGGTTGATCTTATCAGGCAGTTTGGGTCATTTGGGAGTGTCTTTGAACATGTGGAGGAGATAAAGAAAAAGAAGCTGAAAGAAAATCTTCTGGAATTTCAAGAAAATGCTGTTTTGAGCAAAAAACTGGTAACCATTGATCGGTTTGTGCCTATTGATGAGAATGTTGAGCAGCTCAAGGTTGGGAAACCATACGGTGAGGAATTAGCGGTAATCTTCAGGGAACAGGAATTCAGGGGCCTGTGGGATCAATTTGCATCGAGAAGTGAAGGGCCGAAGAATTACAGTTTGTGTCTTTCAAAAGAGTCGTTAAAGACCTTGGTCAGGCAAATAAGAGAGACGGGCATGGTTTCCATTGATACGGAGACCACCGGCACGAACCCCCTTAAGGCCAAGCTTGTGGGTGTCTCTTTTTCCTGTGAGGAAGGAAAGGCAACATATCTGCCCCTTGCTCACCTTTATCTCGGTGCTCCATCCCAGTTAGATTGGCAGGAAGCCCTTGACATGTTAAGGGATGTTCTGGAAGACAAACAGATTTTAAAGGTGGGCCAGAATATCAAATATGATGCCGAGATTTTAAAGCGACACGGGGTTGCGCTCAATGGAATTCATTTTGACACCATGATTGCATCCTATGTCATCAATCCGGGTCTGCGTCAGCACAACCTGGATTATCTTGCACAGCATTATCTGAATCATAAGATGATCAGTTATCACGAGGTGGTGGGAAAAGGAAAGAATGCGTGCAATTTTTCTGAGGTAGATGTTGAAAGGGCCATGGCCTATTCCTGTGAAGATGCTGATATCACTTTAAGATTGTGGAAAATTCTTGGTGACAAACTCAAGTCTGATGAAAATGAGTCCCTTTTTTATGATTTGGAGATGAAGCTCTTGCCTGTTCTCATGGACATGGAGATGACAGGTATTAAAATTGATGCCGGCTTTTTTCAACAGATGTCCACCCGTTTTGCCGGGCAGATGAAGGAGATGCAAAGGGAGATCTTTGATGAGGCTGGCATGGAATTCAACATCAATTCTCCCCAGCAGTTGGGCGAGGTGCTTTTTGAAAAACTCCAGCTCCCGGTTCAAAAAAAGACTGCCAAGACCAAGAGGTATTCAACCGATGTCAAGGTACTTAAGAAACTTTGCGCCTTTCCACATAAGATGCCCAGGCTGATACTGAGATACAGGACCATTTCAAAGCTTAAATCCACTTATCTCGATGCATTGGTAAAAATGGTCGATCCATCCACGGGAAGGATCCATACGTCCTATAACCAGACTGTTGCGGCCACCGGACGATTGAGCAGCAGCGATCCCAATCTTCAAAATATCCCCATCCGAGGGGAAGAGGGCAGGGAGATTCGAAAGGGATTTGTGGCCGAAAATGGGCACTATCTTGTATCGGCAGACTACAGCCAGGTAGAACTCAGGGTGTTTGCCCACTATTCTAAGGACCAGGCATTTATGGATGCCTTCAAGCGGGATGAGGATATTCATGCCCGTACTGCGTCTGAGATTTTGACCACGGAAAATGGGACTGTCACTTCTGAAATGAGGCGGATTGCAAAGGCCATAAATTTTGGTATCATCTATGGTATGGGACCCCTGAAGCTCAGTGAAGAATTGGGCATTGAGCTCAAGACAGCCAGGGATTATATCAGCGCTTATTATGAGAGGTACCAGGGCGTCGTTAGATACAAGGAGAAAATGATTGATAGTGCGCGAAAAAAAGGGTATGTTACGACGCTTTTCAACCGGAGACGGTATCTGCCCGATATTAAGCACGGTAACAACAGGATTCGTTCTGAGGCAGAACGTATGGCCATAAATACTCCCATTCAGGGTACGGCAGCGGATCTGATCAAAAAAGCCATGATTAATATCCACCGGCGGTTAAACCAGAATGGTCTCAGAACCAGGATGCTCCTTCAGGTTCATGATGAGCTTGTTTTTGAGGTGCCGGAGGAAGAACTGGATGCTGTAATACCCATGGTCAGGGAAGAGATGGAAGGGATTTATCCTCTGAGGGTGCCGCTGAAGGTGGATATCAATAAAGGCAGGAATTGGGATGAAGCGCATTGAAGTGATTGAAGTGACTAAAGTGAACTAAAGTGTCTAAAGTGCCTAAAGTTAATGAAAAATTGAGCAGTTGAGTTATGGGATAACAACACATAGCCGCTCAACGTAACTTCTCAATAAGTTTCGGAGAAACCAATTATCTGAACAATGAAAAAGATAGCCATTAAAAGAAACAAACCGTCTATAAATTCGGACAAATTATATGTGGGCATTGATGCCGGTTCTATCAGCGTTAATTGTATCGTGATCAACGATAAGAGGGAGATCGTCTACGAATTCCCATATGACCGCCATCTTGGCAAAGTAGAAGAGCGGGTGTCGACACTTATTGAGAGCCTGAATAAAGAATTCGGTGAAGAAAAAATCCAGTCTATTTCCTTTACCGGAAACCATGGAAAAAAGCTCAGTGAGGATTTTGGGGCATTATATGAATTTGAGACAATCAGCCAGGTCCTTGGCGCTATTTTCATAGTGCCGGAAGTAAAGACAATTATCAGTATGGGCGGCCAGGATACTGCCCTGCTGCAGATCAATCATTCTCAGGGCGACTGGGAACTGGAGTACTTCAATACGAACGGCCCATGTGCCTCAGGTACCGGGTCCTTCATTGATCAGCAGGCACAGAGATTAGCCACTTCCATATATGGCGGAAAGACGGATACATCCCAGGATCAGACAGACAAAATATTGGCCGATTTTATCGAACTTGGCCTGAAGAGCGAGAAGCCCGCTAATGTAGCATGCCGCTGCACCGTATTCACCAAATCTGACATGATTCACCTTCAGAACAAGGGAGAGAAGCTCGAGGATATTATTCACGGTCTGCATGTGGGAAACGCAAGAAACTACATGAGCACTATAGTCGCCAACCGGATACTTACTGAACCGATTATTTTCATCGGTGGGCTGTCACTGAACGAACTACAGGTAAGGGCATTTAGAAGCTATTTTCCTGAAGTGGTCGTCCCTCCCCATAACACCTCGGTAGGCGCTATTGGGGTTGCATTGCAGGCCCTTGATTCAGTTAGAGAAGATCCGGCGAATCCCAAGATACGAAAAATCACGGAAACTGAGCATAATATTTCGGTGCCAGTTGCATCCAGGCTGTTATTAAAGCAAACGGCATTTCCCGAGGACAACAAAATTCACCTGAAGGCCTTTCATAGGGAGAACCAGGTTTATCTGGGTATTGATATAGGATCAACCACCACCAAGTACGCCGTGATTAATAATGACCGCGAGATTGTCCACAAAAGTTATGTTCCCACCCAGGGCAAGCCCATAGAGGTCACTCAAATGCTTTTGAAGACCATTCGTGATGAGCTGGGAAAGAAGAGTCAAATTGCGGGCACGGCCACCACAGGTTCAGGCAGGAACGTGGTGGGGGACTTCCTCAATGTGGATCTGATCATTGATGAAATTACAGCCCATGCAAGGGGTGCGGTGGAGATAGATCCGGAGGTGGATACTATCTTTGAGATCGGTGGTCAGGACTCTAAATACATTTCCATTGCCAATACCTATCCACTCGATTTTGATATGAATAAGGTGTGTGCTGCGGGTACCGGGAGTTTTCTGCACGAGCTGGCCAACAAATACGGGATCAATATCGTGGATGAGTTCCAGGAAATCGCACTTTCATCGGAGACGCCAGTTAAACTCGCTGAAAGATGTACCGTTTTTATGGAGTCGGACCTGGTTTCCTATCACCAGAAAGGAGTCTCCCGGAAAGACCTCATTGCGGGATTGTGCTATGCAATCGTACACAATTACCTGAATCGTGTGGTGGGAAAAAGAAAGATAGGGGAAAGGGTCATGTTTTTAGGGGGCCCCTCCTTGAACAAAGGTGTAGTTGCTGCCTTTGAGGATGTCCTCGGAAGGGGTCTCGTGGTCCCCCGACACAGAGAGGTCTTAGGGGCCTATGGCGCGGCTATAAGTGTTCAGGAGAAAATGCTTCTGGAGAATAAAAACGAAAGTACCTTCAGGGGACTGGATAGCGCTATAAATGACCGAATGAACTACAAGGAAAAGATATGCCATGCAGACCCTCAATGCCACAACCAGTGCAAACTAAAGATATATGATTTTGATGGCCGTCGTAGTATCTGGGGCGGAGAGTGCGGTCGTTATGAGGTGGTAAAAATAAGGGGTACAAAAAAGGAAAATTTTTTCGAATTAAGGCAAAAAATCTGGCAGCCATACATGGACGGGGTTTATGAAGAATTACGAGGAGAACCCCTGATGGAGGTGGACAACCGGCCGACGATTGGGATGCAGAGGGCACTTGACGGTCTGCAGACAGGTATTTTGTGGGCCCATTTTTTTGATCAACTCGGGTTCCGGCTTGTCCTGACCCCGCCAACCAACTCGAAAATATCCAAAGTGGGCATTGAAAAAATGGTGGCGGAAACTTGCTATCCTGTGAAGGTTTCTCATGGTCACATCGCGGAATTGATAGGCAAGACAAGGTACCTTTTCATGCCCACCATGATCAATATGCCCACGCCTGAGCCATCGGAAACCGGGTTTTACTGCCCCATGATTCAGAGCAATTCTTATATGGTGCGTGTGGCTCTTGACATAGATCCAACATCCATTTTGAGCCCGATTATCCACATGAAGTACGACCCGGATACCCTTGCCCTGGAGATTTCAGAACAGATCCAAAAAAAGTTGCATGTAAGCAAGTCTGAGATAAAAAGGGCCATTTATTATGCCCTTGACATGAATAATCAGTTTACCATGGAGCTTTGGCGTAAAGGCCGGGAGATACTTGAGGATCAAAGCCCTGATGAACCCATTATAGTGGTAACAGGCCGGCCATATAATCTCTATGATGAAAGGTTGAATTTGAGACTGGGGCAGAACTTATCCAAGATCGGGGTTAGTGCATTACCCATGGATTTTATTGACGTATCTTCTGTGGACCTGTCGGATTTTCCGTCCATGTACTGGGGCCTTGGTGCCCAGGTATTGAGGACTGCAAAATTTATAGAAAGACATCATAACTATTTTGGGCTCCACCTGACCAATTTTAGCTGTGGCGCTGACTCTTTTTTAGAGCATTTTTACAAACATATAATGGGGAAAAAACCCTATCTCATCCTGGAGTTAGACGAGCACAGTGCTGTGGCTGGCGCAATGACAAGGCTTGAGGCCTATAAAAATGTCATAGAGAATGTGATGCAGAAATTGAGGTCAAACCAGGGAATTGACCGGAAACTGGCTAATTAGATGGAAACTGAATCAAACAAAGTGGTAAGTTTTAAATCTCTTACTGATAGCGTGGGTCGTTTTAATCTAACGAATAAGACCTGTCTTATTCCCCAGATGAACAGGATAGGCGTACATCTTCTCGCGGCGACATTCAAGGGGTTCGGCATACATGCAAAGGTCATGGATACTTATAAGGGGCTCGATCTTGGAATGGAATACACCTCAGGCAAGGAATGTTACCCCTGCCAGATTACTACCGGTGATATCCTGTATTTTATGGAAAAAGAAAAGGAGAGGTTGGGTGAGGACTTCAATCCGGAAAATTACGTTTATTTCATGCCTGAAGCAGATGGCCCGTGCCGTTTCGGCATGTACAACAAATACCAGCGAATTGTCCTGGATTCTTTTCCCCAACTGGACAGAGTAAAAATAGGGGCCCTTACAACAAAAGATGGATACTCTCTGGACGGTATAATCGAGGAAGAACGGGTCAGGGATCTCAGGAAAACAGCCTATTTTTCTGTTGTGGTGGCCGATATCTTAGACAGGTTGCTCTGGAGAATAAGACCCTATGAGAAAGAGCCCGGAATGACGGATGATTTTATCGATAGATCTATGAAGGCTATGGAAGACGCCTTTGAAACACACGGGCCCAGTAAGGATTTTGATAAAATCCTTGATAAGCTGGAAGAGATTGTCCAGGAGGGAAAGGCAATTATTGATCCTGACATCCCGCCAAAACCCCTTATAGGCATTGTTGGCGAAATTTATTTAAGGACACACGTCCAGGCAAATCAGGATGTGATCAGGGTCCTTGAAAGATATGGCGCTGAGGTGGTGAATGCCTCCATCGCCGAATGGGTGAATTACACGACCTATGACAGGCTGAGAGAAGCCAGGATAGGATTTCGGATGGATCTGAAACAGCTTCGCCCAGGCCGCTTGAAGGAACATCTAAAAGAGATCATCAGTTTTGGGGGAGAACTTTTGTATCAGGAATTGAGACAGAAGCAGGTCTACAAGAGAGTGAAATCGCTTATTGACCTGAAAGAGGATCACAGGGTGGCGCATTTAGAAAGCATACTTAAGGAAGATGATCTGTATAGTTTTGATGCAGGCACTGAGGCCTGCTTAAGCATCTCTGGAATCATCGAATATGCGAGAGCAGGATATAATGGCGTAGTAAATGTTTATCCCTTTACCTGTATGCCCAGCACGACGACTTCAGCCATAGCCAAACCTCTAATGAATAAACTCGGGACGCCCTATCTGGATACTCCTTACGATTCAAGCATTCAGCCCGGAAGAGAGGCGGCCATCAGGACTTTTATGTATCAGGCATATCAGCATTTCAAACGACATGGGAGAAAAGGGGATCAGGGGGATTAATTCATGACAACAAAGATACTCATAAACGCCGTGGAGGCAGAAGAGTACAGGGTGGCTATAATTAAAGATGGGCTGCTTGATGGATTTTACATTGAGACTTCCACGGCAGAGGAAAAGACTCGAAATATATACAAAGGCGTTGTAGAGCGCATACAGCCCAGTTTACAGGCATGTTTCGTCAATTTCGGCAGCAATAAAAACGGTTTTCTACAGGGAAGTGAAATTCATCCGGAATATTATTCGGATGGCAGTGATATTGCGGAGGATCAGCCACCTCCTTCCGTGGAAAAGGCCGTAAAAAAAGGACAGGAACTCCTTGTTCAGGTCACTAAAGAGATGCCGGGTCGAAAAGGGGCACACCTGACCACATATCTCTCCTTGGCCAGCCGGTATCTGGTGCTGACACCAGGTAGAACCGGCGGCGGGGTCTCCAAAAAAATTGAAGACGAAAAAGAACGGCACAGGCTCAAGTCTATTATGAAGAAATTCAAGCTCCCGGAAGGTATTGGCTACATTGTCCGAACAGCGGCTTTGAAACAGAGCAAGAGGGAGCTTTCCAGGGATCTTAACGGCCTTTTGAGGATGTGGAAGGATATTAAAGAGCGAGTGAAAAATGCCCCAACTCTCTCACTTATCCACAAGGAACAGGATATTTGCTTGAGCACCCTGCGGGATTATTTCACGAACGAAACCACCGAAGTGCTCGTTGATGACAAGGAGACCTTCGCCAAGGTTAAAAATTACATGAAGGTCATCTCGCCCAGGCACCAGAGAAGGGTCAAACTTTATAAGGAAAAACGCCCCATCTTTGCGCATTACGAACTCGAGAAGCAGATTGAAGCAATCTATAGCAACGAAGTGCGCCTGACGTCGCGGGGCTCCATTGTCATAGACCCGACTGAGGCCCTAATCTCTATCGATGTGAATTCCGGGGGGAGCAGGGTTGGAAAAGATGTTGAGAGTACGGCCTTTAAAACCAATATTGAGGCAGCTTCTGAGATTGCTCGACAGCTTCGGTTAAGGGATATGGGAGGGCTTGTTGTCATTGACTTTATAGATATGAGAAACAAAAAACACATCAGAGACGTGGAGAAGTTGCTTCGTGAGGAGACCAAAAAGGACCGGGCAAAAATAGACACGTCACACATTTCTAAATTTGGTCTTTTAGAACTCTCACGACAGCGATTGAGATCTTCCATAGAATCCAGGAGCTACCAGACATGCCAATACTGCCAGGGACGGGGTCTTATCCCCTCTGTGGAATCTGCCTCCGTATCGTTTTTGCGCCAGATTTGGATGGGTATTTCAAAAAAGGGGGTTATACAAGTAAAAGGGGCTTTGCCCCTGGAGATAGCAACGTACCTTCAGAACAAAAAGAGAAAAGAACTGGCCGAACTGGAGTTTCGATATGGGGTGGATATTGTATTAAAAGGTGACCCATCAATCGCCCCTGGAAATGGCAAGCTGGAATTCCTGAAGGAAAATGACAGCTGAAAGAGAAGGCTATGTTCAACAACATTATCTACTTCATTGTTGTCCTCTTCATATTTAACATCCAATACCCCGAAAGCATTCCTGAGAATTCTCTCCTCTTTTCCCTTACCATGCTATTCCTCACATGGCTGATTTTTGCAGGATATTGCCGCTGGGCGTTTTGGTCTCTCCAGAAGCGCCTGGAAAATGGGGCAGCGGATAATGGCAGTCTGGCCGGCCAATATCAGAGACTGATTGCCAGACTCTCAATCCTGGCTATTTTTTTGTTCGCGCTGGCAGTCTATCTCCTTAATGCGAAATACTGGCTTCAGAAGATTCCGGGGTGTGAACAATTCTCCGTGTTGCAGGGCGCCTTTGCGCTGGCCCTATTCTTTTTTTACCTTAGCACGATCTGGTATTTTGCCCAACCGCTTTACAGTGCTATGTCTCAGCCGGGCATAACAAGGCGGTCTTATATCCATTCCAATCTCAGGCTTAATCTTCCCATCCTTTTTCCCTGGGTGATCTTTTCCTTGGTATATGACCTGATTAACATGAGCCCATGGTCCGGACCTGATGGTTTTCTTAATAGTGTCCATGGCCAGATCATCTTTTTTGCAGGCTTTCTTACGCTGATGATGATTTTTATGCCCGGTATGATCCAGTACTTCTGGGGGTGCAAACCGCTCAAAGCATCGGAGAAAGGCAGGGAGTTAGAGGGCTTTCTCAGGGAGAAAGGGTTTAAATACCGTTATCTTTTGAAGTGGCCGATTTTTGAGGGACGGATGATGACTGCGGGGATCATGGGTATTGTCCCCAGGTATAGATACATTCTCGTTACCAATTCGCTTTTAGAGGCTCTTTCTATGGACGAACTCAAGGGCGTGCTGGCCCATGAGATGGGGCATGCCAAATACCGTCATCTCCTTTTTTACGTCCTTTTTTTTGTGGGTTTTGTGGCGCTGTCCTTTGGATTGTTCGATCTTTTCTTTTATCTTTTTTATACACACCCCTTTTTTAGGGGAATGATTCCCAGCGGAGATTCACAGTCCACCAGCCTTTTTTATCTGGTTCTTTCTTTTCCCATGCTGGTGACCCTGCTCGTTTATTTCCGGTACGTAATGGGCTTTTTCATGCGCAATTTCGAGCGTCAGGCAGATCTGTATTCTGCGGTGACTATGGGAACTCCTGAACCTGTTATCAACTCTTTGGAAAAGATTGCCTTTCTTAGCGGAAAGATCCGGGATCTCCCCAGTTGGCACCACTTCAGCATCAGGGAAAGGGTAGAATATCTCGGGCGAACAATAAATGAGCCCGGCCTTGTTAAGCGGCATAATCGGTTTGTAGCGCTTTCGTTTTGCATTTATCTGGTTTGCATTATCGGCCTGGGATACTTTTTAAATTTTAGTCCCATCAAACAGAACCTTGCTTATTCCCTTATAACAAAGGAACTAAACCAACAGCTCGTAGGGGACCCGAACAATATTGCTATTTATCAGAATCTGGCCATGGTGTACCAGCATTTGGAGAAATACGAGGACGCCATCGAGACATATGAAAAGATTATTGACCTGGATCCGAACGAGGCCGTGTCTTTGAATAATCTGGCCTGGCTTTTGGTCACAGCCCCAAACGAAGGACTGAGAGATAAAGTCCGAGCCCTTGAGCTGGCTAAAAAAGCGGTAGCGCTTGAAAGGTCTCCTGTATTTCTTGATACGCTGGCAGAGGCCTATTATGTAAACGGGTTCCGCCAGGAGGCTGTTCAGACTATTGAAGAAGCAATCACGCT
>JAIWDV010000003.1:0-21860 GCA_048632525.1 Bacteroidales bacterium
GATACTTATAAGAACGGCCCTGTTTGTTCCGGGTAACAGGCCTGACCGTATAGTAAAAGCCTTTGGCACCGGGGCTGACGTTGTTATTATTGATCTTGAAGACGCGGTTCCCCTTTCCGAAAAGGAGAGCAGTCGACCAAATGTCAGGGAAAAGGTAGCCGAATTCGCGGACAGGATGATACTCGTTAGAACGAATGCGTTAGGCTCCGCTTTTGTAGATGGAGACCTGGATGAAGCCATTGTAAAAGGAGTTAACGGGATTATACTTCCCAAGGTTGAAAGGGCTGATGACATTACTAAGATTAACACACTTTTGATCGAGGTCGAAAAAAACAGGTCCCTCCCTGAGGGTAGTATCCGCGTCTTTCCCTTGATTGAATCGGCTGCCGGCGTACAGCATATTTATGACATTGTATCGACAAAAACAAAACCCGAGAGAATCTACACTGTAATGTTTGGCGCGGCCGATTACACCCTCGATATGGGAATAGAAATGACCATGGGGGGAAATGAACTTTTTTATGCCCGTTCCAGGATTGCTATTGCCTGCAGGGCCGCTGGTATTGCCCCTCCGGTTGATACCCCTTTTATGATTGATCTTAAAAACACGGAAGCATTGATTTCTGACGCCAGGCGGGCAAAGGAGTTGGGGTTCCAGGGCAAATTAGTGATTCACCCCAATCAGGTTGAGCCCTGCAATAAAATATTTTCCCCGCTCCCTGAAGAAATCAAAAAGGCCGAAAAGATCGTTAAGGCATTTGAAGAGGCAGAGGCTGCGGGTATGGCAGCGATCCAGTTAGAAGGAAAATTTATTGACTACCCTGTAGTAAAACGGTCAAAAGACATTTTGGCATTAGCCGCAGCAATCGATAAGAAAAGATGATTGCGTTATTACGGAGATACATATGAGTGAATTTATAAAACTCGGCATAGATCTTGACAGGTGCTCTGGTATTGAAAAATGTGGGGAGTGTATCAGGGTCTGCCCTGTCAATATTTTTGCATCAGATGGTGATTATCCGAAAGCAGTGGAAGCAAATGAGGATGAGTGTACCCTTTGCGACCTCTGTCTTCAAGCCTGTGAGGTAAATGCAATCACTATTCGTAAATTGTATGAGGAATAGGTTTATTTATGCCGACATCACTAACAATATCCCAAAAACTGGCTCAATTTTTCTGCTCCCTCAGGTACGAGGACCTGCCGGATGACCTGGTCTACCGGTTAAAAACGTTTTTTTTAGACTGGCTGGCCTCGGCCTTTGCCGGTGTTTCTCAACCCCCTACCCAAAGTATGCTTTCCCTTGCAGAGGACATGAAAGGATCTTCGGAGGCGACTGTTATTCCAACTAATAGCAGGCATTTATCTCTGATAGCAGCCCTGGTCAATGGGGCCTCCTCTCATGTGATGGAAATGGATGATCTGCACCGTCAATCCATCTTTCACCCTGCCGCATCCATACTACCGGCTGTTTTTGCTGCGGGTGAAAAAGGGCATGTATCCGGTCGTGATCTTATCCTTGGTATTCTCACGGGATATGAAACCGGGATAAGGGCCGCCTTAGCCGCTGGCAAGAGTCATTATGAATACTGGCACACGACGGCAACCTGCGGCACCTTTGGCGCGGCAGCAGGGGCCGCAAAGGTCCTGGGTTTAGATACAGGTCCTTTTGTGTGGGCCCTTGGTTCCGCCGGGACCCAGAGTTCAGGTCTGTGGGAATTTTTGAGTGAAGGGGCCATGAGCAAACAGCTTCACCCCGGCAAATCATCCATGAACGGGCTCTTATCCGTTTTATTGGCGCAAAAGGGTTTCACCGGTTCCAGTCGTATCTTTGAAGGGGAAAAAGGATTCCTAAAGGCCACATCCGATGACTACGATCTGGATATCCTGACTGACGGATTAGGGGAGACCTTTCATACGGCAAGAAATTCTATAAAATATTATGCGTCTTGCGGGCATACCCATTCCGCTATTGAGGCGGCCCTGAAGGCCTGGGGAGATAAACACGCGGATGTAAAAGATATACAATCCGTAACCATTCATATATATCAGGAGGCCCTTGATCTGCTGGAAGAAGTAGAGGCTAATACACCCTATCTTGCCAAATTCAATCTGCCTTTTTGTGTTGCCACGGCGCTTAATTTTGGACATGTTGATTTAGATGATTTTACAGATGAAAGGCTCGATAACCCTGAAATACTCCGACTTATGGACATTATCTCTTTTCAAGCAAATCCGGAACTCACCCGGCTATATCCCCATAAATGGCCTTCCCGGGTGGAGATAAAATTGGCAAATGGAAAAAGATATAAAGGATATTGCGAATACCCAAAGGGAGACCCGGAGAATCCATTTTCCGAAAAAGAACTGATCGGCAAGTTCAATAAACTCTGCGGAAATATAATAACAAAAGACGAAATAAATAAAATTATAGATTTAGTCTTAGCCCTTGAAAAAGTAGATGATGTAACCGAAATATTTAATGGTTAAGTTTTTTGGATGCCAATGAGAACAACACCAAATCAAAAAATAAACCCGGCCATTTTTTCCCGTGCAGGTCAAACAGGAGGCCAAAGTGCTTTTAGGTCCGTTACACTGGTTGATCAGATCGCCAGGGCACTGAAAGATGATATATTGACCGGGAAACTTAGAGGTGGCGACCAGCTCCTTGAAGATAGATTGAAAAATGAGTTTGGTGTTAGCCGTACTCCATTAAGGGAGGCATTCAGGGTCCTGGAAAAGGAAGGTCTTATTGAGATCCTGCCCCGTAAAGGCGCATTTGTAAAAAAAATTAGCAGGCAGGACATTGAAGCGAACTTTCCCGTCCGGGCCAACTTAGAGGGACTTGCAGCCCGTTTGGCTTATCCAAATCTCGCTAAACAAGATATCGAGGAAATGGAAGAGACCTTTGAGTATATGAAAGAGGCGGTAAAAAAAGAGGATTTCAGAGGCTACTCAATGTATCATGTTGCATTCCATGAAATCTTTATCAATGCCTCGAAAAATGAAACCTTGATCACCCACCTCCGCAATCTGCGTATGCATACATTGTGGCATCGTTATACATATCAATATTATAAAAAGGATTTTAGAAATTCTTTAATGATTCATCGTAAGATTATAGATCTATTTAAAGAGAAAAAGGTCTCTCCGGAAGAGATAGAAAAGGTAGTTCGTCAGCATATTGAGGTAGCCCTCGGCCCTTTTCTCTCTGCCATGGAGAAACTTGAATAAGGAGTTTTAAGTTGCATATAGCAAAGAACTTAGAGAGTTCGGTTTTGGGTTTCTTAGATCGCATACCCGTCGTTTCATTTTATGCCAAAACCAGGGGATGGCCTTATGTCATCGCATGGTGCCATCGAATTGCCGGATTCATTTTAGTTGCCTACCTGTGGTTTCATACCTATACCCTTTTGTCCCTTTCTTCTCCTCCTCTGTACGATGCCACAATGAAGGTTTATGGCTCTTTCCTCTTTACGCTTTTAGAGTGGGCGTTAGCGATACCGGTCATCTTTCACGCCCTGAACGGGGGCAGGTTGATCCTCTACGAAGGCTTTGAAATGAGAAACGATGGAACCATGATCCGTTATCTGTTGGGGCTTTCCGTTGTATACGTAGCGCTTTTAGGCGTTTTGATGATGATGGGCACCCAGAGCGTATCCCCGGTTTTTTACTGGCTGACAATGCTTATTGCCGCCCTAACCCTTGCGTATGGGGTTGCATCGAAGTTCTGGAAAACGCAGCATTCATTGCTGTGGAAACTACAAAGAATCACCGGCGCATTTCTGCTGGTCATGGTACCGGCCCATCTCCTGTTTATGCACCTGAATCCTTCGATGGGTAAAGAAGCGAATATAGTAATTATGAGGATGCAAAACTGGTTCATCAAGTTTGTTGATCTAAGTCTGATTGTTATGGTGATTTACCACGCCGGTTATGGATTAATATCTGTGACAAGAGACTATATTTCTTTTCGGGTCTTCCGAATGGGATTGGCTGTCCTGGTGATATTAGTCATGGTGATCTTCGCCTGGGCCGGCATCAGGCTGACTATCACCATTTGACAATAAGGGACTTTTTTATGGGGAAAAAATTTCGAATTAATTCAACTGAGCAGTGTGATGTCTTAATCATCGGAGGGGGTGGGGCCGGTCTGCGGTGTGCGGTGGAGATTTTACAAAAAAGACCCGGAACAAAGGTTGTGGCTGTAACTAAAGTCGGACATGTTCAAAAGTCCCATACCACTACAGCCCAGGGGGGATTGGCCGCAGTGGATCCAAAGGATCCTATTGATAAACCCATTTATCACATGTTCGACACATGGAAAGGCTCTGATTGCGCTGCTGACCAGAATATCATCAAAAAGATCATTGAATCAGCATGGGATCAGATTGTGTGGTTGGAAAATCACGGCATGCATTTCAGCCGGGACGAAGGGGGGAATCTGAGCAAGAGGACATTCGGCGGTCATACCCTGAATTTTGGTGAGGCTTCGGCATTTCGTGCGGTTTTCGAGGCCGATCGAACCGGAAAGGGCATTGTCGACACACTTTGGGGAGAGACCCTGAGGGGAGGCATCTCCTTCATAAACCAGTCCATTGCAACAGAACTCATCTTCAGAGGAAACCGGTGTTCAGGGGCCGTGATCTTCAAACAAAAAGAGGGAAGGTTTGTCAGAGTCATGGCAAAGGCCACGGTCCTTGCCATGGGCGGTAGCGGGCAGTTATTCAGGGTTACCACAAATTGTCGCCAGAATACCGGGGACGGACTTGCTCTAATTCTCCAGGCGGGACTGCCGATAATGGATACCGAAGCAGTTCAATTCCATCCAACGGGAATCGTGGGGCCCGGTATTCTGGCCAGCGAGACGTTGCGGTCAGTTGGAGGCATTTTGCGTAACAGGGATCTGGAAGCCTTTATGGAACGGTATGCGCCCAAGATGAAAGAACTGGCCCCTCGCGATCTCGTGGCTCGTGCGATTGAAACCGAGGTTCGGGAGGGAAGGGGTGTGTTAAATCCGGACCACAATATCGAGCATGTCTGGATAGACCTGCGGCACCTGTCAGACTATGTTCACGATGTGCAGATCCCGGAGGTTACGGGATTTTTCAGGAAATTTGTCAACATCGATCCTAAAAAAGAACTCTGCCCTGTTCGACCCAGTGTTCACTATCATATGGGGGGAATCCCGACCAATGAATTCGGGGAGGTTCAAAAAAGTGCGGAGGAGCTGATATCAGGTCTGTTTGCGGTGGGGGAATGTGCGGCGGCCAGTTTTCACGGTTTTAATCGTCTCGGCACAAACTCCATTCTTGAATTAATCACTATGGGAAAGATCGCCGGAGAGAAGGCCATGGATTTTCTCGAGGTAGATTCGAATGAACCCCCAGGAGATGCGGGAGAGATGACCTTTTCTCTGTTTTCAAGATTTATGGAGGGTGAAGGAAAAGAAAATATCGGGCAAATCCGGCAGGAGATGCAAACGCTCATGACGGAAAAAGTGGGTATCTTCCGAAAGGAGGACGGACTCATAGAGGCGATTGAAACGTTAAAGGAACTCAAAGAACGTTCGGAAAATATCTTTTTATCCAACAAAAGCCTCACCATGAACCAGGAACTCATCCAACGCTGGGAACTGGAAAACCTCTTGGCGGTATCCATGATCTGCGCGCAAGGCGCCCTGAATAGAAGAGAGTCGAGGGGCGGACATTTTCGCGAGGATTTCCCGGAGAGAAAAGACGAGTTTAACTATCACACCTTAGCCCATATGACAGAGTTCGGCAAGGTAACCTTAGGTGAACGTCCGGTAGACATGAGTATTTATGAGGCCAGGGGTGAGAATTATGAAAAATTTGCCGTGATTGAGAGAAAATACTAATGAAAAACGGCTATACTATTACATTAAAGATTAAACGTTACGACCCGGATAGCAAAAGGTCCTGGGTTCAGGATTATGAGCTGGAGGCCGGAAGGATACTTCGATTTACGGATGTATTTCGAAAAATCAATAACGAATTAGACCCAAGCCTGGCCTGGAACTCATCATGTGAGCATGCGCAATGCGGGACCTGTGCGGTCAGGGTCAATGGAAAGCCGCTGTTGGCCTGTGAGCTACTCGTTGAAAATGCGGTTGCCCATTTCGGAACCACGGTTTTTGAGGTCGGGCCAATAACCGTTGCACCTGTGGTTCGTGATCTTATCGTGGATTTCGAACATGCATATGAAAGGGTTAATAAAGTCAAGCCATATATCATCAAGCCCGCTCAAAACCCAAACCCGGGAGAGGAATACCATATCGATCCGCGAGATCTGGAGCGATATGTAGAAGCCACGCGCTGTGTTAATTGTTTCTGTTGTGCTGAGGCATGCATCAGCAGTCACAAAGGCTTTTTAGGTCCTAATGCCGTCATGGCCAGCATTGTCCGCTTGATGGATCCACGCGAACAGGCAGAAGAAGAGAGGTTGGAACTTCTTTACAGCGAAGAAGGCATATACAGATGCCATACCTCCATGGCCTGCTCCTTCGTGTGCCCAAAGGAGATCGATGTGGCACATTTTATCGCCCTGGCGAAAGCGGGCAAGTTCAAATAGGAACCGAAGAAATAATCGGCGGTTAAGAAGGAAGTTTTTATGGGCGTAAGAGAAATACAGTCTGAGGAATAATAATGTCACAAAAAGAATTCGCAGGAATTTTTCCTTACCTTGTTACACCTATTGATCAGTCAGGCAATCTCAAGGAAGACGTGTTGCGTGATCTGGTGAATCATCTCATCTCAAAAGGGGTACACGGGCTGACCCCTTTGGGAAGCACGGGAGAGGGTGCATATTTCCCCTGGGAAACAAAAAAGAGGGTGGTAGATGTTGTAATTAAGGCCGCTGCCGGCCGTGTTCCTGTTATTGCCGGAGTCAATGAAATGACGACTAATGGAGCGGTAAAACAGGCTATTGAGACAGAGCGTGCTGGCGCAGATGGCATCCTTGTTGTCTTACCAACCTATTTCCCTTTAGCCGATAAACATGTAGTGGAACATTTCCGGGCCATAGCCCGCGCTGTATCCTGCCCGGTCGTTTTATATACAAACCCAAAATTTGCCAAGTGGGACTTTACCATTCCCATGCTTGAGGAGCTGGCAGAAGAACCTAATATCCGTTATCTAAAAGACGCATCTGGTAACACGGGTAAGCTTTTATCCATTGCAAATACCCTCCAGGATCGTATAAAGATTTTCAGTGCCTCGGCACATGTACCGGTTTTTGTATTTATGATAGGTGGTGTTGGGTGGATGGCCGGGCCCGCCTGCCTTATTCCGGAGCAGTGTGTAAAGCTTTACAGGTTGGCGCACGAAAAAAGGTGGGAGGAGGCATTTGGACTCCAGAAAACATTATGGTCACTTAATATTGCCTTCCAGAATTATTCCCTCGCTTCATGCGTAAAGGCCGGATTGGAGATGCAGGGGTTCCCCGTGGGATCACCTTTGCCCCCTCAGAGACAATTAGATGAAGAAGGAAAAAGGGTAGTTTCTCAGATATTGACCAATATTGGTGTCCTATAAGGGGCGAGGTATCACGTATAAGCAACCTGTTATTTTTAAACTTTATGATTGACAAGGGAGAAACAGGAAAATAGTATGATAGTGCCGAAGTTTCATTAGGGCTACGATTTCTGTTTGATGTGGTAATAACATTAACCAAAAAGGAAGGAGGAGGCCACGTTTAAAGGAAAGTATTTGTTAGGAATCGTGGGGATCTTTTTACTGGTGCTCTGCTTTACCGTTCCAGCTGGTTTGGCAAAAAAATAAACAGCCTAGGAGGTGGTGCTTATGGGTGTAGATAGTTCGGGATGCTAAGATGCTAAATCAGGAATAAAGTAATCAGGAATAAAGTAAAAGGAGGGAAAAATGAAAAAGTTTAAGTTGGGATTGGTTTTAGGATTGGCTGTGGTGTTAGTATCGGTATTTGCTTTACCTGGCCCTGCAGCAGCCGAAAAAAAAATGTGGAGATGGGGGTGCTCTAATCCAGGGGCCTATGGTTATAGAGTATCCGCTTTCATGTCAGATTTCTTGCGAAGGGGTATGCCGGATTACGACGTTACCGTTTACCCATACGTTTCAACCACCGCTAACATCAAGAGCTTTCTCGTGGGTGACCTGGAAAGCACGTATTCGGCCGAGCCGGGATTGAGAAAATTGTACTCGTTTAAAAAACCATTTAAGGGCTTTGAACCCAACGTAAAGCAAATGCCGGTGCAGTCTTTCTGGAGCTACACCATGGAAACACATATATTGACTTTACCGAAGAACAAAGACAAATTTCGTACCTGGGAGGATTTGGACGGCAAGAAAATCTACATGACGAAGGCGGGATATATGAACCATATCAACATCTTCAGAGCTATGACGGACATCAATGGTCTGAAGATTAAGCACGTCGAAGTTGATATGTCAAAGGTTGCGGATGCTCTAAGAGCGGGAACCATAGACGCCACCGCAGCTTACACAACGGCTTTGGTATCGTTGGCTAGCTGGATTAAGGTGCTTGATGTGTCCAGTCCCCTGCAGGGAGTGAACCCAACCCCGGCACAAATCAAGAAGCTAACAGCGGCAGGTTTTACCCCGGAGAAGATCAACATGAAGAAGGCGTATACCAGAGACCTCGGAGTGGATGAACTCTATGGCGTGCCTTTTTACTTCGGTTACCACCACGGGCTTAGCTTCCCGGCAGAGGGCGTTTATAAAGCGCTCAAAGTATTTGAAGCCGCAGGACCTGCGATGATTAAGCTAGACGCTGGTTTCGGACCACTGGCCAAAGACTTCGCTGGTTTCCAAGTCAAGGGGATACAGAGCATACCCGAGATTCCCGTACATCCGGGATTGGCGAAATATCTGAAGGAAAAGGGCTTATGGGACCCTGCCTGGGTAATAGCGACTGAGGAGACGATCAAGGCAGCGATAAAGGCGATGAAAGCTAAAGCGCAATGATCTTTTTGGGGCGAAATAAAGGGTAGTTAAGGGTTTATAATAGTGGGCTCACCCCTGTAAAACGCCAATAAGGGGTGAGTTCACTACTTCTTAAGTCATACCATTAGGGGGTGAAAAAGTGAAAAAAAATCCGTTGCCAGATGGAGCGAATTCACTGGCTGAAATGCGTAAATTCTTAATCCCCTCCTATCTTATAGCCACTATCGTATATTTAGGTTTTTCGCTACATTATTTCACAACCGGCTTAGGGGGCACAATGCTCCTTTCCGTAACTTTAGTCCCAATAGCATACGTGCTGTGGGTGTTAAATTCTTTTGTCGCCGGAGAGCTGCCATATCCACGTCTTGGACTTAAACCCAATATTGCCATAGCCAGCCTGTACATCGCTATGTGCATCTTTTCCATAATATACATGAGAGTGGAGTTTGACGCCCTCATTTATGACAGAGCTGGTTTCTATAACACTCTTGACAAAATCGTAGGAGTGATGATGCTTGGTCTCGTGATCGAATATACCAGACGGGAGCATATTACACTCTTTTATCTCATCCTGTTTCTCATGTTCTATTCCGTTTACGGGTGGATTTTCCCAGGTATATTTTATCATCCCGGGGTCTCCTGGATGAGAGTAATAACATCTTCTTCCGTTGAGATCTCATTGGGTCTATTTGGAACGTATGCACAAATCGGGGTAGGCGTTATCGCGGCATTTTTCATGTTTTTGGGCATTGCACAGGGATTTGGTGTTCAAGAATCTATTGTCAAAACTTTCACCGGGATATTTGCTAAACGTAAAACCCTCATTCCACAAACGGCAGTGGTGACTTCAATGGCTATTGCTACCTGTAGTGGATCGGGAGCAGCAAATGCGGCCATAACCGGGCAGTACACGATACCGTTGATGAAGAAAGCAGGGTTCCCCTCTCTTTATGCTGGTGCTGTGGAAGCTTCAGCTTCGCTGGGAGGCCTGCTCATGCCACCCGTCATGGCAATAGCCGGTTTCCTCATGGCTGACTTTCTAGGCGTGACTTATTTCGAGGTTATAGCTCGAGGATATGCGCCGGCACTCATTTTCTTTGCTATCATATCCCTATCGGTTTACCTCTTTACAACGCGCTTCGTGCGGGGCAGGGGAAGTGGCCCAACTTCAGCACCGGATTCCATTATCGAAAGATTCTCCAAAATGGACGTGGTCAACACAGCGATTTTCTTCACCTCCATCGGAGTTTTGATCTATTTGATGGGTGTTCTTTGGTATGATGCATCAAGAGCCGCACTTAACATTGCGATCGGTCTCTTTATCATCGCCTCCGTACTCCACATGTATCTCTATACTGGGACGATCTCAGATAAAACAAAGGAATGGGGTAGGTGTTTGCGCCGATCCCTGGAGGGATTTGCCGGGGTCACCGCTCCGCTCATTCTCTTGCTCGCCATGCTCGGGGTGATGATAAATCTGTTCGTGGTTAGTGGATGGATGCTTAAGCTAATGGGGCTACTGGCGGAAGTCGGAGAATTCCATGTCGTAGCCCTTATCGGAGTGGGGTTCTTAGTTGGGATCTTCTTAGGGCTGGGAATACCTCCGTCGGCCTGTTACTTAATCTCAGCCGTGGTAGTCATCCCGCCTATGACACGAATCGGGATCAACCCCTGGATAGCTCATTTCTTCTTATTTTTCATAGCGGTAATATCCGAATATTCGCCGCCAACCTCACTCGTCGCTGCGGTTGCTTCCCGTATTTCAGGTGCCTCCTTCATGAAGACGATGATGGTAACGCTGCAAATATCTATTCCATTTTTCTTCCTCACATTCGCGATTTTCAATTGGGATATTTTGTTGTTGGAGCCTGGTTTAGCACAACTGGCTGCTCTGGGTGTGCTAACTATTGGATGCTGTACAGCAGCCGCCGCCATCCACGGTAAGCTTTTTGAACGTAAAAGGTATGACCTTCCTTCAAGGCTTTTAGTCCTCCTCGTGGCGCTATTTATCTTGTTCTATCCTAGAGGTACCCTTTCGGCATTGGCATTGATACCAGCCGCGGCTATGATAGTCCTCGTGATCCGCCGGAGCCAAAAAATATTTGTATCTTCTTAGGATTGCTATATTCGCTCCACTGGCCTCCACACGCCTGACGTGTTTAGGGTCACATCTTCATTTGTCATTTAGGGCGACCGGAGTGTCACCCGCTCCATCCTTCGGAGATCATTCGATATGTGGATTACTCAGATGTTGATCAGGTACAGCTTAAAACGCTTTGCGGAAAGGCTGGCCTGCTCCCCGATATGCCGGTTTGCGGATGTACCCGGACCACGGTCAAAGAGGCCGTTATGCGCTTTTATAGTTGGAAACTTCAATCAAATTGCAGTCTGGATCCCGAAAATACACCGACACGATGGGACCTCTTGCGCCGGTTCGGTGAACCGGACCTTCGAGCAAATTGACGCCGCATGACGCCAAATGCGTGATTACATCACGAATTGGCACTGACGTAACGAAGCACAGATCAGCGGAACCTGGAGTAGGTGCCTTTGCCTTTGGGTCGAACTCCTTTCCGTACTGGTGCAGATTGATTTTTTGAACACCGAAGGACAGCGCTTTCCTGCTGCCATCGAAGGTAGTGACGTTCATGCCAAGCACTCGCGCGTAAAACGAGCATGTTGCGTAAATATCCTTAACCGTCAAGACCAGATGGTCAATCGCTTCAACATTCATCGGTGTTTACTGGTTTGTTTCGCATAACGGGGCGCGGGTGAGAAGCGCTTGGCGTCGGCTGAAAGCGCCTGTTTGGGCTTAAAGGCTTATTCGGCGTTCATTACTAACCGGAAAAGGATATTCCATATGCACAGCCGTAGCTCGAGCAATGTCCTTACCGTAATACCGGGCAACCACTTTAAGCGCCATATCGATTCCCGCTGAGATACCAGCCGAAGTGAATACACGGCCATCCTCAACGACATGCTGTTCGTACTCAACGAACACTGCGGGAAAGGAATCTCGCATCCAGTCTAAAGAGCGCCAGTGAGTAGTTGCATGCAATCCGTCTATCAAGCCAGCGAATCCCAGTAGCATCGATCCGGTGCAGACAGAAGTCAGTGTTTCAACTTCAGCAGCCCGGGAACGCAGCCATTCAAGCATAACTAGATTATTCAGTTCCTTGCGCGTACCCCATCCACCTGGAACAACAAGAATATCTAGCCGCGGACAATTTTCGAATGAATATTGAGGTATGACTTTCATGCCGCCTGTTGTAGTGACATAAGAGAGGGTTTCAGCGACTAGAAAAACTTCGAATGGTGAAGGCTCTTCCCGCCGCTTCTCCTCATTGAGGCGAGTTGCTGAAAATACCTCAAATGGGCCACAAAAGTCGAGGACCTCAATAGCATTAAAAAGGACTATACCTACACGCTTCCGGGTCATTTCTTTCTCCCAACTACGAGCCAAAAAGAAGTAGAATAATTAAATCGTAGTATACTATTGTTTTACAGTCAATGCCACAATCTCATTCATGTCGCGGATATCTTCCAGGTTCTTTATTTTTTCAATCAACGTTTCGATTTTTTCCTGTGAAATAGATAGGATGGCAGCGTTTCGATACTTTTCGGCCAGTTGTTCAAAGGTCAGGGGATTGTCCGGATTACCCTTTGGTTTGGCTAAAAAGTCTTTGTATTCGGTGCCGTCTTTCATTTTGATGCATAAGCGGGCGCCGAATCCGATACGCGGGTCGAGTTTGGTTTCGATTTTCTTTCGCAACCGGACCAGGGCCGGATGGTTGACTTTTTCGTCGGTAAACTTGTCCAGCGTTACGTTGCCTTCTGCCAGTGCCAGGGCGGCTAAAAACCAGACGCTGAATTTTCCTTCCACACCGATTTTGGGTTCCTTGATGGCCGCAGCCGTTGAGGCCACCGGGCCGATTTCAAGATCGATCTTTTCCACATTTTCGATATCAATAGCTTCACGGGTCCTGATCTCCTCCAGGAGATTCATCGTCGAGTGCGTTCAGGCTCAGGTGGGATAGGGCTTGATACTCAAATGATTGATGTAATACTCCTGTCCCAGTTGTTCGAGTACGATCGCTTCGTTGGGTACCTCCGTGAGCACATCGAACAGACCCAGTTCCCCTTCGATCATGATTTTAGAGGACGTAAATCCCATCTTGGCCAGCGTCGCAGACATAATCCCTTCCCTGGAGACTTTACCGGCGTGAAAAGGTTTGCACATGGTGCCGAAGACCTGGCGCAGCCCGCTGGCCTGGGTGCCGCAGATGCCGAAGGCGTTGACCAACTGGTCGACATCCAGCCCCAAAAGCTTGGCTGCCCCGGCCGTGGCTCCGAACGTACCGGCCGTGGCCGTAGTGTGCCAGCCCTGCTGGTAATGGTAATCGCCCAGCCCCAGGCCCACCCGGATACAGACATCGATCCCCAGCACCATGGCGGTCAGAAACTCCGGGCCGCTTTTTTTATATTTTTCCGCGACCGCCAGAATCGAGGGCACACAGGCTGCCGAGGCGTGGATCACGGTCTCGTCGTGATAATCGTCAAAATCGAGCGCGTGACCGATCAGACCGTTAGCCAGGGCCGCACTGGCCATATCGGTTTTAAAGGCCGAACCGATGATGCTTGCTTCAGGCTTTCCCCCCGACGCCATGACATACTGCGTGATTATCTCGCCGGCCGGGTCCAGGGTGCCGGCCAGGGCCACGCCCTGCCAGTCGAGAAAGCACTCTTTGGCTTTGGTTAAAGCCTTTTCCGGGAGGTCATTGAAATTTGTTTCGCAAACGAATTGGGCCAGTTTTTTGGTAATTTCCATGCCTTTGGTTCCTTATTTTGAGTTGTTTGTTTTTGACTACCCGCCCCGTCGGTTCGCCGACGGGAACACCACCTAATCTTTTGTGTTCTGAAATTCTTTTTTAAAGCCCATGGAACGCTCAAGATATTTTTTTAACTTTCTCCTGTACTTTGTAATAAACGGTGCTTTCGGGGTAGCGACCGTCGGGATCCGGCCGCCCGGCCGGGACGCTGGTCAGAATTTCGATGCCGTCTTCCACTGTGACGACCTGATACACATGAAACATGCCGGTCTTGACGGCATCGATGACTTATTTTTTGAACATCAAGTTTTTGACGTTGGCCCGGGGGATCATGACTCCCTGTTTTCCGGTAAGGCCTTTGGATTTGCAGGCTTCAAAAAACCCTTCGTTTTCTGGTTGACCCCGCCGATGGCCTGGATCTGCTCTTTCTGGTTGATAGACCCGGTTACGGCGATGCCCTGGCGGATGGGGATATCGGACAGGCTGGAAAGAATGGCGTACGGCTGGATCGCCTCATCGCTGCGGGTCACTTCCCGGTTGAGTGAAGTGATAAGAAATTGCTTTTTCGGGGAAAAGATATAGAGAAATTCCCCTTGTGAGTCAAGGAAAAAGTAACCACAACATATGTGGTATCCGGCCGGATTGCAGATTTCGATGGAATTCTCCATGAGGAACCCCTTCCCTATAAAATTAATTGGCAGGAGAATAGAGATTATTCAGTTGAAGGAAGCTCTTAAGGATGCGACTTTGGCGATCAAAATGATTCATAGGCAACGGATCAATCAGTATTGAGATTGAGCCACTTTAACTGTATGGATGGTGAATCAGGATCCGATAACGTCTCTTGACACGCCATGTTGAGTCTCCTACATTGCCAGGGTAATCAAAACCGGATGTCTCTCATCCAGGACAAAAGGATGCCCATATTCCGGGATAAAAAAACCAAGAAGGAGGTAGAAAGGTGGCAACTGATCTTTTTGAGAAAGGACTAGAGGTTCGCCGGGCTGTTCTGGGAAAGGATTTTGTGGACAAGTCAATCAGCAATGCTGACGATTTTACACATCCTCTGCAGGAACTTATTACTGAATATTGCTGGGGCAGCGTTTGGGCTCGGCCAGGTTTACCACGTAAGACCCGCAGCCTTATTAACTTGGCCATGTTGACTGCTCTCAATCGGCCGCACGAAGTGAAACTGCACCTGCGGGGAGCGTTGAACAACGGCTGCAGCAAAGAGGAAATCATGGAGGTCCTCCTCCAGACAGCCGTCTATTGCGGCATACCTGCTGCGGTAGATAGTTTCAGGACTGCCAAGGAATTTTTTCAGGAATCCAAATAGCCGGGAGGGAGAGGATTCATGGAACGTTTGAGCAAAGTGGGCTTCATTGGCCTGGGAAATATGGGACGTCCCATGGCCGTTTGCCTGTTGAAAGCAGGTTTTACCCTGACAGTATTAGACGTCACTCCCGAGGTGCAGCAGGCTTTCGTGGATTTTCACGGTGCCCACTCCGCTTCCTCTCTCAGTGAACTTGGTTCAAGCAGCGATGCGGTTATCACCATGCTTCCAAATGGGCATGAGGTGAGCCGTGTGGTTCTGGGTGTCGAAGGAGATGATCGCGATTGTCTGCTGGGATCCATACAAAAGGGCTCCATCCTGGTTGATATGAGTTCCTTCTCGCCTACGGGTACCCAAACCCTGGGGAAAACACTGGCAGATCACGGGAAATCCTTAGCTGTGAGAACGGAATGTATCGGTACCTGTGGCAAGACCTTTCAGGCTGTTGGTGTTGCCATCCCTGCCACCATTCGGGAATTATGAAATATGTCAAAGAGCAGTGTGATTTGTAGTGCCAAGTAGATTTTGGCTGGATTTATATCCCTAATATTGCATAACTATTTTTCTAACTGTCAAAAATCAGTTTGACTTTTTATCCCGAAACAAAATGACGGCCATTCCGCAGGCAAAAGTCAGGATTGCAAAAATGATAAACCCCAAAGGGTAACTGCCCGTGCTAGTGACGATAGCGGCAAAAATTGGCGAACCTACCGCCACACCTAAAAAAGTAAAAAACAGAGTGCCTCCGGTGGCCATGCCAACCTGCCCTTCCGGCGCCAGCCGTGCTGTCTCAGCCAGGTAGATGCCATTCCATCCGATAGCCGTTGCGCCGAACAAAATAATTGTCAGCCATATGGCCGGATACGACCAGCCGGGGTTGAAAAATGCAGTTGCGACTGCTTCCAATGTCGTTGCAACTCCAAGAAATCCCAGTACCAGACGCGGTTTCAAATAACGGTCAGCAACGAAGCCCCAGACAATGCGTCCCACCATCCCTGCAATCTGGGCGGCAGAGAGGATCAGGCCGGCCATTATAAGCGCCATGCCGACATTTTTCGTTAAGTAAATAACCAGATAAGTTACCAGGCTTACCTGCATGCAGGCAAAGCAAAAAGAAATGAAAGCCAGCTGCAGCAGCGGCGGATGAGAAAACACTATCTCAAACGGCCGGGTAATGCCCTTAAAAGAAAGATGCCGGCCAAGTCGGCGAGCGCCATCAATTTTGGCGCGAAAAGGCTGTATCGATATGGCCAGCAAAATACAAGATGCGCTGACGGCCAGCGAGCAAAATTTCCAGCCGGCAAGCAATACCAGCGATGGAACGATTGCCCCAGCCAAGGCGCCGCCCAGCGGTACACCCGTTTGCTTGAGGGAAAATATAAACGCCATCAGATGCTCAGGGGTATGGCGGGCCAGAATATGTGAGCTGGCTGGTGTTGCCGGACCGTAGCCGAGACCGATAATGAGTGCACTGGCGACCAGTGCCGGCACACCAGTAACGGTCGTAAGTGATAGGCCAATACCGCAAAAAATCAGGCAGATCTGGCTGATGCGCAGAGCGCCATAACGAAGGATAAAATCACCGCTCAACAAACTCGACGCCATACTGGAAAAGTAAATCAATCCAACGTAAATGCCGACATACGAAGCGGACATACCGATATCTGCCGCCGCCGTCGGCGCGAAAACCGGCACCGTGACAGCCGCCATGGAAATCAGTGCCTGCACGACCAATGTAGCGGTCAGCGGTATGGCAACATCCTTTCTATGCACGCAGCACCCTCTTTTTATTCAAATATAAGCATCAAACAGTAAAGGAATCAAGTCTTCTTTTGTAGCTCTCGCAACCATCTCTTTTGCGATTTCTTCTAATCCTAAGATACCTCCCTCAATCTTTGCGTCATTCCCTGTTTTACAAAAGAAGAGGGGCCAGCCTGTATCAGGACAGAGCAGATTATGGAGTTTTGCCGATTGATCTAAGCTTTCAAGTGTAGATTTAAATGCCCTCTTTGATCTCTCAGCTTGCTCATCTTTTATTGCCCTTTCAAATGAAGCATGAACATCGGGTGAAATCTCGCATGAACTTTTTTTGATTGTCCTAAAGAATGGCTTCTTCCATAACTTTTTTTGTTATCATTTATCTGTTCTCTCCTATTGGTACTGAATACAGAAACCCTTTCCGGCAATGCTATTTTCTTCAAGGAATTATCTCAGCTTATCATACACTCTACTTTTTGTGTATTTTGCGCCTTTTTGCGGCTATATCAATCTTGAGCAGTGGATAAATGGGAAGCTTGAGATCGTTTGGGCCAAAGAAGTTGCTACGGCAAGATATGTTTATCCTGTCCCGAAATGAGGCCAATATCTATCTAGCTTGACATTCATTTGAAATTTTGGCTTTGACATTTGTCATTCGAATTCACTATATTTACATAATTGGACCCTTTTAGGGGCATTATAAGATCCGCCATCCGATTTGGTATCAGGGTGTGCGGGTGTCTGAACGGCGCTACGTCTGTTCAGATGGAAGGAAAGCGAAAATATATAGCACTGGAGGAAGGAGGTGAATCAACGAAGAATTTTTTTGTTTTAGGCGTAGTTAAGAATATTGCTTAGTTTACTAATTTGAGATCATTACCTGTTACTTAGTGCCATAAATGATAAATAAAATGGAGGGTCAAATGATTATTCCTGAAATAAAAAAAATACTCTACGCAACGGACCTTTCCCCCAATGCGCGTTACTCTTTTGGTTATGCGGCGAGTTTAGCCCATCGTTATGGAGCAGGGATTACCATAATTCATGTGCTGGAGCCCGAAATTCGGGGTGGCTACGCGTATGATCTATCTCCCTATATCACGGATGAGAAGTGGGAGGACATCAAGAAAAGCCTGGAGGAGGAGGCTATCAGCGATATCAAGACACGCCTTGTTCAATTTTCTGAAGAGGTGGCCAGAGAGCACGCCTCGTGCCTGTTTGATATTGATGAAATTATAGTGATAAGGGGTAATCCAGTCGAGAAGATTCTACTTTATACTAAATCAGGTGATTTTGACATGGTTGTTATGGGAAGTCGTGGCCATGGGACATTTGTTGATGCAATGATGGGGTCCACCGCGAGGCGGGTACTGCGGCGGTGTGAAATACCGGTTCTGGTGGTTCGTTTACCCAAAGACGATGATTAGGCACGGATCCTAAGAGCCGCTGCAGATCAGAAGCGGTGTAAGTTCTCAATAAGTACGGGCATTCCGACTGCTTCCCCCTTTTGCCTTAAGCCTGTATTTAAACCCATCATTCAAGCCTTCCAACATTCTCCTGCCGTGGTTGGATTAAGCAATGAAAATCATGGACTTTTATAATAACTTGACATATATATTAACATTTTGATCTATTTAGACGGTTTGATATGGTTGAAAAATCTTCGAAACATAAGAGTGAAAAACCAAGGAATGGAGGCTAAAAAATGAACGATTTTTTAGAAGGAGGGCCGAAAAACCCGCTCAAGATTCAGGACAACACCTTTAGGGACGGTCATCAATCAACGCTGGCCACAAGGATGAGGACCGAGGATATGCTTCCCATTGCCGAGAAGATGGACAGTGTGGGATTCTGGGCCATGGAGGTATGGGGAGGCGCAACCTTTGACACCATGCACCGCTTCCTGGGAGAAGATCCTTTTGATCGCATAAGGACCTTGAAAAAGTATATCAAAAAGACCCCTTTTTCCATGCTCTTGAGGGGGCAGAATCTGGTAGGGTATCGCAACTACGCGGACGACGTGGCCAGATTATTCGTGGACAAATCGTGTGAAGCCGGTATGGATGTGTTTCGTGTGTTTGATGCGCTCAATGATTTCCGCAATTTTCAGACCGTGGTGGAGCGGATCAAGGCCAATGGCAAACACTTCCAGGGGACCATCTGTTATTCATTAACCGAAAGGCTAATGGGTGGTGATGTATTTAACCTTGAATACTATCTAAGTAAGGCCAAAGAGATCCAGGATATGGGGGCAGACACCCTGTGCCTCAAGGATATGGCCGGCATAATGGCGCCTTTTGATATTTCCAGGCTCATTACGGAGCTTAAGAAGGTGATCAGCATTCCTATTCACCTTCACACACACTATACCAGCGGTATGGCATCCATGGTCTATCTTGAGGCCATCAAGGCGGGAGTGGACATTGTGGATACCTGTCTGGCGCCTTTTGCCTTGAGGACCTCCCAGCCCGCGGTGGAGCCCATTGTGGCTACGCTTTACAGGACGACCCGGGACCCGGGATTTAAGCTGAGTCTTCTTCTGGAGCTGGGTGATTATATAGAGACCATTGCACCCAAGTACAGGGATTATCTGGCCAAAAACAAGATGTCTGTGATTGACACTGGAGTCCTGGCGCATCAGGTGCCTGGCGGCATGATCTCCAATCTGGTCAGTCAACTCAAAGAGGCCAAGGCCCTTGACCGGTTGGCAGAGGTGTACAAAGAGGTGGCAGTCGCACGAAAGGAGCTGGGGACCCCGCCCCTTGTGACGCCCACTTCTCAGATCGTGGGGGTCCAGGCCGTGTTAAATGTCCTTTTTGGCAGATACAAGATGGTGACCAATGAGGTGAAGGATCTCGTTTATGGCCTTTATGGCAAGACACCAACGCCGGTAGACCCTGAGGTCCAGAAGAAGGTGCTTAAGGGATACAAACGGGGTGATACGCCAGTTACTGGTCGTGCGGCTGATTATCTGGAGCCTGAGCTGGAGGAAAACAGGGAAAAGATAGGGGACTTGGCAAAGGATGATTTTGACCTGCTCATCTATTCCCTTTATCACACCACCGGAGAGCAGTTCCTGAAGTGGAAGTACGGATTAGAGGAAAGGCCGGCCGAGGTGAAACCCAAGACCCTGGATGATATCCGGAAAGAGGATGAGGCCATGGCTGCGGCCTTAGAACAGGTGCGTAAGAGTATATAAAAAATAACTAACTTAGGGGCTTCGCCCCAATTGGAATGTTGGAATAATGGAACGATGGAACAATGGGTTTTGGGGAAATGGGGAAATGGAATATTGGCAATATTCCTCTTGAAAATGTAGTAAAAAGTATGCATAAAAAGATAAATTCCCATAAAAACCAATCCCGCTAAAGACGGGATCTTCGACTTTCCACTATTCCATTATTCCATTATTCCATGTGTGAGGCAAAATCACAACTCCCAATAAATACACATAATTTTCCCGCCACGGCGGGATAGAAATTCCGAGACGTTTAATTAGTGTCTGAACGTGGAAAATGGAGGGGAGGGACAGGGAGCAATATACTTACCTCGGCACCCCCCTCAGAATGATTTTTCGCAAAGACTTCTCCCTGAAGCCCTTCTACTATTCTTTTCACAATAGCCAGTCCCAGGCCAGAGCCTTCTTCTTTGGTAGTAAAGAAGGGAGTAAAAGCCTTGCTTAGAACCCTGTCATCGAAACCGCTGCCTGTGTCGCGGACAATAATTTTTACCCGTTTCCGATCGGGTCGGGACACATCTGAGTTAAGATGCGTGATGACGTAAAATGAGCCTCCTTCAGGCATAGCCTGGCAGGCATTTAAGAAGAGATTCCACAGCACCTGTTTGAGCTGTTCAGGATCAGACTCCAGCCTTATGGGATCACAAAAATCCGTGAAGACACCCATCTTTCCATTCCAATGATGGCTGTTCTTAAAGAGCTCCAGGGATTCAAGGATTTCCCGGTGCAAATCAAATTCCTGAAAATTTGCCTTTTTTGGCCTGGCAAAAAGTAGAAAATTGTTTAACAGACGGTTCAGCCGACTGATTTCTCTCGATATTATATCCATAAGCCGGCTGTTGACATCATTTTCGCTCAGCCCATCCCTTAACATTTGGATCGATCCGCTGATAGAAGCCATAGGATTTCTAATCTCATGGGCGATTCCTGCCGCAAGTTCACCGACCAGGGCAAGGCCTTCTACCTTTTTCATTTCTTCTTCGATTTTCATAATTTCCGTCATATCCTGGAATATTAGGACATGGCCCCTTTGCTCTGCCTGCTGAAGCCGAAGGGGAGAGATGGAAAGACGAAGGTGACTCTTTCCGCCGTTCGATTTTAAATATGAAAGATCAATAAATGGAGGAAGCTTCTTAGCTGTTTGTAATGAGGTGTGTTGAACACCGGGCAGTTTGTTTTTGAGAAAGGGAAGTACCTGATCTATTTGCCTACCAGAAACCTGAGCGTTCTTGATACCGAAAATTTCCTCGGCAGCCGGGTTAAAAAGAAAGATTCTGTTTTGACCATCCAGCACAATGAGACCCGAGGTAATGCTATTGATGATACTTTCGTTAAGCACCTCCAGCTTGTCGATATCAACCTGTTTAGCTTTTAATTCGACACGGCTTTTTCTTGCCTGTTCAGACAGGTAACTGCTGAGATAAGCTACCAGATAGAATCCTGCAATATTAACTAAAATCAGAAAAAAAATGTAAGGGCTCTGATATTGTAAAGTGTATGGCTCCGGGGCACCTAAAGGATGAATAACCCCATAGTAGTGGAGATCCAGCAAAAGACCATACAGGATGCTGCTACTGGAAGCAATTACCATTGCTCCTTTTCGGTAAACAATGATGCTCCCGTTAATAATGGTCAATATATAGAGAAAGGAGAATATACTCCCTATGCCGCCTGTAACGTAGATGATGGCCGTGACAATAAAGGTGTCCGCCAGAAGCTGAGTGTAGGCAAGCCAAACGAGGTTCTT
>JAIWDV010000004.1:0-19950 GCA_048632525.1 Bacteroidales bacterium
ATATTTTTTAGCATTTGTCATTTGACATTCATTTGAAATTTGGGCTTTGACCTTTGTCATTTAAATTTATTTTATTTATATATTTGGAATTTTTTAGGGTCACCATTCAAGCCACCCCTTTTAGGTGTGGTAGTTGACCCTGTTTATCCTGTCTACATTACCAAGCTATTGCGGATGATCTATATTACACGAAATATCAGTATTGATGATCGTGAGATCCAACAGGAGTTTGTTCGCTCCTCGGGACCAGGCGGTCAGAACGTCAATAAGGTGGCCACGGCCGTGAAGCTTCGCTTTGACGTGGTTAACTCCCAGTCTTTGCCCGATGACGTTCGCAAGCGCCTGATCCGTCTGGCTGGCAGGCGTATCACCGAAGATGGCGTGTTGATTATCGACGCCCGGCGGTTCCGTACTCAGGAGCGAAACCGTCAGGATTCGATTGGTCGGCTGGTGGAACTGATCCGTAAGGCTGCTGAAAAACCCAAACCCCGGCGCAGGACAAAGCCGACTCTCGCATCGAAAAGGAGACGGCTGGAGACCAAGCGTCGCCGCAGCGATATAAAACGCAAGCGCCGGACTGTTTCGCGGAGCGAGGACTAACTAAGCTCTGCCTTAATGAAAGGGGGAATAAATGGATTTTGAAATTTTTAATAATATGAAAGCGCCTGAACTCCGGGAATATATCAAGTTTCTTCTCTGGCACTACAGAGTGGTGGATGCATTCTGGTTTATCTATGTGGGAGAGCGCTTTGACCAGCCAACCGCTGAACGAATCAATGAGAGGGTGTGGGACCGTGTGTCCGGTATGGCCGGTAAAGACCTGGTCTCTCGATTTCAAATCGAGGAAACAGGCCTAAAGGGTTTTGTAAAGGCCCTCAGGCTTTTCCCCTGGTGTATCCTTGTGGGATATGAGATTCATGAATCTGATGATGAAGTCATCATTTCTGTACCATCCTGTCCCACGCAGGAGGCAAGGCTCAAGCGAGGCCTAAGCGAGTTTGTGTGTAAGGAGATGCACCGTGGGGAATTTACAAACTTTGCTAAGGCAGTAGACGATCGTATTCAGGTCGAATGCCTTTTCGCTCCCCCCGACCCTCATCCTGTGGATATGTTTTGTAAATGGCGTTTTTTCATTGAAGGGACTAAAGATGATATATAACTATTCAGGTTGTCAGGTTCATAGTTACTTTTCATGTCTCCTTGTTCTCTTTCCTCAGTTTTTCCAACTGTTCAGTGTACCAGTCAATCTGGCGGCACACTCCTCTGATTATCCGGGCTTCTCTGGCCCTTAAAGGGAGTCGAGACAGGTAACGTCGAATATTAAGCATCCAGTGCTCAGGGTTCTGAGGATCAATGAACCCGATTTTCATTAATACAGCCTTAAGGTGTTCGTACATACCCTCAAGTTCAAATTTATTGGCGAGACGAGGCAGGGCTTCGGGTATTTTTTCACGGTTAACTAAGAAGATTTCATAGCAGACAATCATCACTGCCTGTGCCAGATTCAGGGAAGAAAATTTTGCCGTTGGGATTGTGGCCAGTGTATGACAGTACCGGAGCTGTTCATTTGAAAGCCCGCGATCTTCAGGACCGAAAAGGATTGCTACCCGATTATTTTGCGAGATCCGGATAAGGTCCCGGGCAAGGCCACGGGGCTGTGTCATTGCCGGGCGCAGTGAGCCAATCCGGGCAGTAGTCCCTACCACATACTGATAAGGCCCCAGAGCTTCCCTTAGATCCTCGAAAACTTCCATTTTTTCGATCACGTCAATTGAGCTGCCTGTGGCGGTTTTGAGCACACGGGAAAGATCACAGTTCTTGGGATCCACCAGGGTGAGCTGTTTGAGACCCATGTTGTTCATAGCACGGGCTACTGAACCGATGTTTTCCGGGATCTGGGCTTGCGCGAGGATAATTGTAATTTGATCAAGGTCGACTTTAGCTGTCATTTTGAAAGATCTTCAGGATATTGGCCATAAGTTTATCGCTGTCAAACGAGAAACTAACGATTCCGTTTTCTATGTCAAAAAAGAGGAGACGGCAATGGTTTTCCAAAGCAACATCCTCCAGGAGTTCCCTGAAGCGGAGGACTTCAGGATGATCTAACCTGTTGATTTCCGAAGGGAACATATCAACTTCTATCAGGCTGATATTTTCGTTCATTCTTTGTGATTCCTCAAAAATACAATCGTTCCGGCGCCCAAAATGGCAGCTCCTGTAATAAAAATTGTTTCAATTGAAAAAACGTCAATGATTATCCCTGCAAGCAAAGGTCCAACCAGCATGCCCAGGCTGTGGGCCATTGTAAGCAGGCCCATAATGGAACCCATGGCCCTGGTTTTTCGGCCCTCAATTATACCAAGCGCCATAATAGCGGGAAGTGATATGCCACCGGCCAACCCAAAAATTCCATTGGCAATAACCAGTCCATTAAATGATGTGGCATAGTTCAAGCATAATAATGAGATAATAGCTAAAACTCCTCCTGCCGTCACCATGATTTTTTTGCTGAACCGGTCAGCGATATATCCCATAGGCGCCTGCAGGAGACCTGCAATAAATACGTTGATCATTATCACGAAGCCGATGGCCGAACTGGAAAGATCCAGCATGGTATTGGCGAAAAGAGGCAGGAAGGTCCAGATTATGCCAATGCAGGTAGTAAAACAGATCCTGAAAGTAAAAAGAGACAAAATCGCAGGCGTCTTTACAATCGCCAAATAGGATTTAGGTTTTCCGGAACCAGAGGGGTTGCTTTTCTGGAGCACGCCTTCCCGAGGGAGGAACAGGAGGCAGAGCACAAATCCAAGAAGGCACAGCGCCCCCATGCTGAGAAACGATGCGTTAATACTGTACCAGTCCTTGACCACACCGCCTAATAGGGGTCCGATACTCAGACCGCCGTAAAGGGAAATGCTGAAAAGGCCCATAACACGACCTTCTTTTTGTGGGGGTGTCATGATCCCAATGTAGGCCTGAGCCACGGGCAAGACCATTGCTGATGCGAACCCCTGGCCCAATCTAAGCAGTATCAGGGTTTCTATATTTTTTGAATAGGTGTAAAGGATCGACAGGAAGAAAAAAATGAAGAGTCCTGTTGTCAGAAAAGGCTTTTTGCCCTTCTTGTCAGAGAGCTTGCCAAAATATGGGACAAATATGCTTCTTGTTAAGGAAAAGGCCGCAAAAACAAGGCCTACCTGAAAAGCGCCTGCCCCAAGTTCATGTGCATAGACAGGCAGCAGGGGCACGACCAGGCCAACGCCCAAGGTTGTAAAAAAAATGGCCAGGAAAAGGGTGGTGAATATTTTTATATTTATGGGCATCTTGCGAAATTAAAGTTCTGCGGTAAAGTTGCCGATATATAATATGTGAAACTTCAGCATTGGATGTTGTGTTTCGCTATTTAACGGTGATTTGTTCGATTTGCTAATCCCGAACACTCTGAAATTACGCTATATCTAACCGCACAGGTTTCAATTTTGTGGTTGAACATAGTCCCCACGCCGGTGTATAATATTCTAATTGCTGCAAATTAGTCCTGTCTCTGGCGGGAAGAGAGATTTTAAATAAGGCGTACATTACAGTACGTCGTCGAGAAAATCTACCGATAACACAGTCCAAAATCATTACCTGTAAGACTATACTTTATTTTACCAGGAGGAATTTATGGCACAAATAGACGCTTTTTTTAAGCTCATGAATGAACAGGGGGCATCTGACCTGCATCTGGTGGCCGGCCAGCAGCCTGTTCTCCGGATCCAGGGTGAGCTGGAGAGAGTGAAATATAAACCACTTGATAACGATAGCTTAAAAGCAATGTTGTACGAAATTGCTGCCGAAGATAAAATTAAGGTCTTTGAAGAGACAGGAGATGTGGATTTTGCTTATGAAATCCCCGGGCTGGCCCGGTACCGTGCCAACTTTTTCCAACAGAGAAAGGGTGTGGGTGCTGTTTTTAGAGAAATACCTTCAATTATTTTGACGTGTGAAGATTTGGGCCTTCCAACGGTCATTAAGCGGCTTGCTACCCTGCCGAGAGGATTGGTTCTGGTCACCGGTCCTACGGGCAGCGGAAAGTCGACCACACTCGCCGCGATCATTCACGAAGCTAATCGGACCCGGAAAGACCATATTATCACCGTTGAAGATCCTATTGAGTTTGTCCATAAGAGTGACAAAGCTGTTGTAAACCACAGGGAGGTGGGCCTGCACACCCGTTCATTTGCGGCCGCACTCAGAGGTGCCTTGCGTGAGGATCCTGATATTATCCTCGTGGGAGAGTTGCGTGATCTGGAGACCATATCGTTAGCTCTCGAAGCCGCAGCCACAGGACACCTTGTTTTCGCTACAGTTCATACTTCCAGCGCGGCAAAGACAGTGGATCGGATTATTGAGGTTTTTCCCGTTAGCCAGCAGCAACAGGTAAGGAATACCCTTGCAGATGGAATTCGGGCCGTGGTGGCACAGACCCTTTTCAGACGCCTTGACAAGCAGGGCAGGGTGGCCGCGGTTGAAATTATGATTGGCACCCCTGCTGTAAGGAATCTGATCCGGGAAGGAAAGACATTTCAAATTCCAGGCACGCTTCAAACAGGAAAGAAATATGGCATGCAGACCTTAGACGATGCCATAATGCTTCTTCTGGATAAGAGGATTATAAATGCTGATGATGCCTATACAAAGGCCGAGGATAAATCCAGGTTTTTACCTTTTATGAAAAATCCACCGGCCGATTTTACGGAAGTTTGATGGATTATTCCCCAAAGAAATTCGGCCTGTGAAGTTAGAATTTTGATCAGGAGATAATTGACCATGCGAAAACAACAAATAGATTATATCCTTACTACCATGCTGGAGTCTCATGATAACGTATCAGACCTCAACATTACAGTGGATAAACCATTCCAGGTGGAATCTGCCGGAGAGTTGTTACCGGTGTCATTAACCCCCCCTATCCAACAATTGACTCCCTTTCAGACGGAAATTTTGGCCCTCAACCTGATCAATCGGGATCGACGTTTGACCAGGACTCTTCTTTCTGAGGGCTCATGTGACACCTCGTATCAGTTGGCCGGAAAAGCCCGCTTCAGGGTTAATGTTTTCTCTCAAAAGGGTTGTTATTCTACTGTTATGCGACAGTTGGCCACGCGTGTTCCCACGATCGAGGAACTGGGACTGCCTCCTGCATTTTCGAAGATGGCTGAGGAGAGAAATGGCATTATTTTGGTGACCGGGGCAACAGGAACCGGCAAGACAACGTCACTGGCAGCGGTATTGAATGAGATCAACGAGAAAAAGTCGGTCCATCTGGTAACACTGGAGGATCCGGTGGAGTATGTGCATTCTCAGAAAAAGGCCACTTTTAACCAGCGGGAGCTGGGGATGGATTTCGACTCCTTTGCCAACGGCTTGAGAGCTGCTCTCAGGCAGGCCCCAAAGGTGATCCTGGTGGGTGAGATGAGAGACAGGGAGACGGTAGAGATTGGTCTTTCTGCTGCTGAAACCGGGCATCTTGTGCTTAGCAGTGTGCATACCGTTGACGCCGGCCAGACAATCAACAGGATCGTGGGAATGTTTGACACGGATGAGGAAAGACAGATCAGGATCAGACTTGCGGATACGTTGCGTTGGGTCGCCTGCCAGCGTCTGCTGCCAAAGGTGAGTGGCGACCGCGTGGCTGCTTTCGAGATCATGGGGGCCAATCTCAGGGTTAGAGATTCCATTTTACACGGAGAGGCAGAAGGGAAAACATTCTATGAGATTATTGAAGGGAGTCAGCCCTTTGGGATGATGACATTTGACCAGTGCATATCAGAGCTTTACAGGGATGGTCTCATTACCGAACAAACAGCCCTGAGTTATTCCTCCAGGAGGTCAGTAACCGGACGCGCCATAGATTCCATAAAATCTGCAAGAGGTGAAAAAACCACTTCCATTGAAGACCTGTCCATTGACAGGGATTACGGAAAAAATAAATAATGTATTTAGTGCCTGAACGAAAAATAACAGTTTTCGGTCGGGCAATACTTAAGGAGCCGAACACATGGAGATCATCTGTGAGAAATGTAACACGAGATTAAATATCCCGGATGAGAAAATACCCAGAGGTCAACAGTCAACTGTTAGCTGCCCAAAGTGCAAAAACAGGATCACTTTAAATATCCCTGTTCCAGGGCGGAAAAACTTACCTTCCGAGGTCGAGGAAAAGCCCGGATCGGTGGTGAATAATGTGGATTCTGACTATGGCCATGAAGACGATGATGCCTCGTTAGATTTTTTCGAAGAGGGGGTAAGACTGGCACTGATTATGGGGAATGAACCCCACCAGGCTGAAAAATTAGGGAATACCGTTGATGAATTGGGTTACAAGCATGTTTCGGCTAATAATACCAGGGACGCTATCAGTAAGATGCGATTGCATCATTTTGATGTGATATTATTGTCTGATGGATTCGACGGAATAGCTCTGGCACAAAGTCCTATCCTCCAGCACATTAATAATCTCTCCATGTCGCTTCGGAGACGCGTTTTTCTTGCTTTGGTTGCGGATGAATTTAAGACCATGGACCTCATGATGGCTTTTGCTATGAGTGCCAATATGGTAATAAACGGGGGGGATCTGGACAGATTGACTTCTATCGTCCAACACGCTATTTCGGACAATGAGAAATTTTACAAAGTTTTCACGGACACGATGGTGGAGGTCGGAAAGGCTTAACTGAGTTTGCGAAATATGGATGTAAAGAACAAATATCGCCTCAGGGTCGAGAGCTGCATCGGCACCATCATAGATGTTCATAAAGCCATTGGTAACGAGTACGAAAATCAGGAATTCCTTTCTCAGTTTGAGGAGTTAAAACAGACCATCAAAGGGCTGGATATGGGCCTCGTACGTGAAGGGGATATTTATATTTTAGAACATGCGACCAACGCCCTTCTTGGACAATTTAGGTCAATATTTGAGACAGAGGACTTTGGCCAGGTTTATGATGAGAAAAAGAATTGAGGCGTACCCGCGGCCTTTCAATAATGATTTTGAAGTTATCAATGTGGCGTGATTTCATAAGGTAAAGTGTGAGCTTTGACTGATAAATGAAACTGGAAACTGGAAACTAGATGATAGAGTAATAGCCCCTTGACCTATCGAGTTTCAAGTTTCAAGTTTCTTGTAGTTAATGCAATAAATTATCTTTGAAGATCATACGATAAACCATTCCAAGAACAGTGTTTTAAATATAACTATCTGACCCCATGCGGATCCACTTCGCAATCAAGAATCCTGGCTTCTTTGACCGGTGCCAGGGTCTTTTCCCAAACCATTTTTAGCCTCTGGATATCTCCCGTTTCTCCAATGGCCCAAAGGGAGCCGCCTGCTCCGGCCCCTGCAAACCTGGACCCACACCCTGCATGCTCTGCCTGGCCCACCATTTTTTCGATGATCGGTATAAGTGCCTCGGGAGTCAGTTCTCTTCTCAGGGCCATTTCTTCCTGTAAAAAACCGGCAGCCCGGCCCCAGTCCAATTTCTTAATGGCTCGAGCCAGATTGTAGACGATTTCGTTAACCTTCACCCATCCTGACCTTGTGCGGCCAGAAAGAAAATCTTCGATCCATTTGCGGTTGGTAGTGGACGAGATGTGGCTTTCTCCGCTATACGCCACCAACAGGTGTTTTGAAAGTTCCTTTTGTCCCTCCCGGTCCAGGAGGGCTATCCTTTCAAAAGGCGCAGTTCGCTGCCCGTAACGCCATTCCCATTGACTCACTCCTCCATAAACGGCAGCCGCATGATCTTGAAGCCCACAATTCCCCCCACTGATGCCATCTTCAAGATGATATGCCAGGTGCAGGATATCTTTTGCAGACATTTTCTTGCCACTTGACACCTTTGAAAGGGCCTTGATCAAGGCCACAAGGGCTGTGCTGGAGCCGCCCAGGGCTGACTTCACGGGAGATTGAGACCTGATTTCTATTGCGATGCCGTGTACATCAAAATAGGAGACAACGGCAAAAAAGAGGCCGAATGGAGGAGTTAGAGGCAATTGGTCCTTAGAAAAGGACTCACCGCGCGGGAACCCATCGGAAGAAATCTTCACCCAACCGTCCTTGTAAGGCGATAGAACCACTGAGGTCCTCAGATTCAGGGCAATGTTCACAGTGATTGGCCTTAGCCTCTCAAATGGAAGCGCCATTGCCTTTATGTCCCAGGTGCCGCCTGCATCAATACGGCATGGAGCACTTGCCACCACCTGATGTTGGGTCAGCAGATCTCGAAGTGATTTAGACATATTTCAATACTCCCATCTTTTTTCTTTCAACCAATGGAGTGCCATGAAGAGCCCGGCTATTGTTTTGCCATCCTGGATCATACCCTTATGGATCATTTCTATGGCATTGTCCACCTTCACCTCATGGACATTGAGCATTTCATCTTCATCAAGATTCTGCTCGGTGGGTGTCAGGTTAGCAGCAATAAAGATGTGGATACGCTCATCCGAGTAACCCGGTACAGGTGTAATTTCCCCCATCTTTTGCCACTCATCTGCCAAAAACCCCGTTTCCTCGGCCAACTCTCTTTTGGCGCATTCAAGGGGTGTCTCGTCCGGGTCGAGGGTTCCTGCAGGGATCTCCCAAATAAAATCTCCCATGGAATGGCGATATTGCTTGATCAATATAATAGTGTTTTTATCAGAGAGCGGCACCATGGCCGAGGCCCCGGGATGACGGATTATGTCAAAATCCACAGTGACACCGTTGGTCAACGTGACATTCTCTCTGATTAGTTTAAAGACCCTTCCATGAAGCAGAGTCACACGACTGTTTACCTTTGATGGCATATAGGAGCTCCTTTCTGCCTTATGAATCTACGTTCTTATCTGGCGCACTCTGGCGCGTTTTACCCCGATGCAGGTTTGCAGCGTAAGGGTTTTCGTTGTTGCGATATACTATATTTATTTAATGGCATCCTTATTTCTTTTGAAGTGCAGTAGTTGGGATCAGGGTGCCCGGCCCGGCCACCAGCCCTCTCATAGGGAATTCATTCCGGAGGAGCTGAACTCAGACTATCTTTCATAAGTGTGGTCTATTCCCGTAGATAATAAGACATACGGATATGACCCATAACATGGAGTTGATGATTTGAGGCCGGTCCTTGATGAGAAGTTGTACCGGGTTTCCGACATCTTCGGAGTGGCGGGCAAGATAGAGGTAGCGGAATATTCCGAAAATCACAAAAGGAACGGTCAGTGGAAGATATAATGTATTAAAGCGCTCTACGACGTCCGGTGCCATCGTGTAAAGCGTGTAGATGGTTATCGAAGACACACCAGTGACAACCAATAAATAAAAAAGCATCCTCTTTGTGTAACCTTTCAGACTTTTTCGATGATTCCAGGCCATCTCTTCCAAAATTTCCGACTCATACCAGCGTTTTCCGAAACTTAAAAATAAGCCGAGACTTAGCGTACAGAGGACCAACCAGATAGATACGGCCATGTCAACAACAATGGCACCAGCCACCGCCCGAAGCGCAAGGCTAACTGAAACAATCACCGCATCAAGAATAACAATTCTCCTTAAACCAAGAGAATATAAAAGGTTCAATAACAGGTAAATACCTATCACGATACCAAAAGAAGACGAAAGGATAAATCCCCCCCAAAGAGAAGCTACCAAAAGGATACCCATCGCGCATTGCGCTGCTTTGGGACTCAAGTCTCCCGAAGCCAAGGGCCGGAAGCGTTTGACAGGATGCCAGCGATCTTCTTTGATGTCACGAAGATCGTTGAAAAGGTATACCCAGGAGCTGGCCATGCAGAACAATAAAAAGGCTTGCATACTGAGCCATATGGCCTTCCACTGAAACAGGGAAAAGGAAAAGATCAGTCCGGTGAACACCAGGGTGTTTTTCACCCAGTAGGCAGGCCGCATACTCTTTATAAGATTACGCAGAAGGTTACCTTCAAACGCTTTAACATGGATTTGACTGATATTCATCTTGGATTTCATGAGATAACTTGATAGTAAACCCTAACGTTGCATAAATATTTGGTCCAAAAGCGCTTCGCTCGGTCTATATCAGGCCATCAAGAAACGATTGCCCATTTTCAAGACCTCACCGTATGTTCAATACGCTTTCGTCCTTGAAAATGGTCAATCATCCCTTGCTGACCCAATCTATACCGTTTTGAACTCAAATTTTATGCAACGTTAGGGTAAAGGAATTCCCTTTTTTGGACACAGATGAAAACAGATTATCAAGATTCTTAAATGAAGAAATAATATTGTTATCTGTGAATATCTGCGTAAATCCGCGTCCTATTTAACTTGAGATTTTTTGAAAACGTCCCCTTTTTTCTCTCGCCCTTCTCCCGTTAAAGCAAGTTCGCTTTCTTCCGTTTGTCCGGACAACGAGCCTTGTTCGTAATATTCCTGCCAGAGTTTTCCCCACTCAGTCTTTCGAAACTTTCGAATGCGGGGTAACCCAATGAGAGGGTACCAGAACACATCATGGTAAATGTTCGATGCCAGCGGTGCCCAGAAAGATAACCGTGAATGCAAAAGCATGCGCTCAAAAACATGCGGCAGCCCTTTTCGTATGAGTTGATCACCCCAAATGACGAGGCTACGTCGGGTCTTAAAACCGAAGTTGACGCCTGAAATATCATCACCAACAACCCGGATGCGGGATGGATCAGCAATTCCCAATTCTCGCTCGTGGCACATGCGTAAATAAGGTATAGACAAGGGATCAAACCCCATCATCCGTGCTGCAACCGCATCGAGAGCCACCTGATCTCCGCCGGCCAAAAGATAGTTTTTTATGGTAGGGATCATGGTGCGGGGACCTGCGCCATTGCCGCAGACGGTGCCATCCATGACCGCAAAGAGTCCGGGGTGAAGTTCTTTTTGTATGATCATCAAATCGACCAAAACTTCATGAATGTATTTATGGGCATAATGGCGCACTTCTTTGAGAAGCCCACCAAAACTGTTTTTAATGGCTCCGGTCGTAATGGAATGCCCGTGGGTTTTTACTGTGGGTAGATGAATGATCTGTTTTCCCGGAAATATGGATGGTATCTCAATTCCTTCCGGAAAAATTTGATTGAGCCGAAGCAGGGGGCTTTTAAAAGAATATGTCTGCCAGTCAACGTCTGTTAACGAAAGGAAACCAAGGCCATAGCGCTCTAAAACCGGAAGCCAAAGGTTTTGTATCGCCCCTTGGTGAGGATCGGTGACAACGGTTTTGTTTTCTATTGGCAGCAACCGTTCAGGCTTAAAACCATCCTTTAGCAACGTGCGAACAACCCCTTCAATCTGCCAGACCGAGCTCGAACAGGCGGGGAAGTATTTTGTCCAAGAGAGATTAAGTTTTAAAATGGTCTCTTTTTCCTTATCGATTAACCCTTCATACTCAGCCAGGTGCATGAGCCGGGAATAATCATTAAGGATATTTCCCGGAGAGGTTTTGAGAATGGCTATTGTGGGCTTCATGGTAATTTTGAGATAATCGGCTTGCTATATTTTTATTCTCGTCTGCTTCACTCGAGTCTGCATAGACCCCGGAGTTTTTGATCAGAATCCTCCCCTCAAGGGCTATGATAAAAAACCCTGTGAACCCTGTGAGAGTTTTATTTAAGATCTATCAGGGATAATATCAAGACATCCCTATTATGGGTGTTTATTTACTTTGCTATTTGAGGTTGCCCTCAATTCTGTTTTTACGGTTTCGTGCTTTATCCCAAGAACGCGCTTTCTCAAAACCTGACGAATAGGTGCAACAAGGATCCAGTGGTGTCCTATAAGCATGAGTGCCAGAATAACAGTTAAGGGTGCCGGGCTTTCGTGCCAGTGGAGCATTTTCCAAAGAATCCCCAAACCAAGTGCAATTATCATGATGATTTGAGGAATAACCGTCCAGAGTTCAACATCATCGCTCATCTCTTTTGGTGTGCTCATGAAAGGGATTTTTATTCGAGTGATCGTGAAAATTAGCGATACCAGATAGACCGGCCAGGTGCTGAACACCAGGGAGGTCCCTTTGTAATAAAACCCCTTTTTGGCCATGGGCTCGGTCCCCCATATGCGCATCATATACCAACGGATCCCCATGGCAATAGCCATAAACGGCAGAAACCTTGCCATGAACCCTTCGTACACATCTGCGCTGGGTTGGATGAGGTAATATAGAGTTAGCGTCATCCCCAAAAGGGCCGACAATCCCACCAAATAATACGAGTAACGGACACTGTATGCCAGCCGCTGGTGCCACGTGAGCCTTAAAAACGTGCCGTCTAAAAATGATCGAAGGGCTGCCTCAAAAACCCCCCTGGACCATTTCAGTTGCTGTTTGCAAAACGCCCGGAAATCAGCAGGCGCAAGTCCCGGGGCAAGGGGCTCGCAGACATATTTTGATTTCCACCATTTTGCATGAAGATCCAAAGAGGTTTCCAGATCTTCTGCTAGTCCGGGCTGGTATCCGCCAATGCTTTCCAGCGCTTTGCGCCGGATCACCGCATTGGAGCCATGGTGGCTCATGGCACCGACGTTATCTTTGCAAACCGCTGTAATGTTAAAATACTCCAGGGAAGTCTGGACCGAAGCTTCGGCAATAAGTCCGTCCTTTGCATTGCAAAAGGTTTGCATCACCTGCACAATCCCGATTTGTGGGTCTTCAAAAAAGCCAAGAGAACGATCGAGAAAATCTGGAAGTGGTGCATGGTCGATGTCGAAAATCGCAATCAGATCCCCTGATGTTTTTCCCAATGCAGCATTTATGTTCCCTGCTTTCCGTTCCAGGTTACCGTTACGAGTCAAATATTCTGTATTTAGCCGTTTTGCTAATTGCTCGTACCGGTCATCCGGACTATCGTCTAAAAGATAGGTTTTATGGGGATATGTTATCTTTTTCGCTGCTTTCAACGCACGTTCCACAACCCACATGGGCTCATTATATGCAGGGAAAAAGACATCAACAGAAAAATCCGAACGAATTGTCTCATTCGGCATTGGTTTTTTAAACCGGCAGTATAAATACCACACAAAGTAGACCTGAGAAGTCAAATAGATCATAAAATAAATGAGCATGATGAGCCATAAAAGAACCATCCAGGAAGTAATCTGCAATTTAAAGCTATAAATTAGTGCGCTGAGGCTCGTCCATACGCCTGAAGCGATGAGCAGATATAAAATTGGTTTTTTTAAAGATTCCCACATAATGTTTAATATACAAGCTTTAGGATTTGGGATATAGGGGAAATACAGAGAGCGGACCTGCTTCCTGCTCCGCTCCTTCGGTCATACGGATGAAAACACGCGAACCAGCTATTATTGCCTATTCCGATGAATTCGGCCACTTGTTCAGAGGGATTCCCAAGACTAAGTCAAAGTTGCATCTAACATAATGATTTTAATATGAAATGTCTTTGATTTCAAAATCCCCCCTACCCCCCCTTTTCAAAGGGGGGAAGTCTTAAGTCCCCCTTTATTAAAGGGGGATTGAGGGGGATTTAATAGACCGGATTCCGTCTGACTTTGACGTTTCCCTGGAGGGATTCCGGCCATCTGTTCCGAGACAGATCGGCCATTTAGACGGAGCAAAGTGACGCTGGTATTTTGTTACATCTCAGAGTTTGTTAGTCAAGGATGAATGTGATTTTCTCATTGACTCTCCTATGAGCACTGTGGGTAAGGCGATCCAGGATGGCGTCAGCTATTGTGGGATCGTGTCAGAACCCGAGAACGAACTCTGAAATTAGAGGTAGATAATGAGGCATTGGAAGAAGTGTCACGTCTTGATGGTTGCTATGTCATTAAGACAGATTTTCCGAAGGACCTAGCGGATAAACAAGTCATTCAACAGCAATTCTACTATAATCAGTTACCTCATGGGTGTTTATAGCAATTCGTTAAGAAGGGACTCTTTAATCATCTTTGCGGCTAATTTTTTCTCTTCAACCTGATAAGTACCATTCTGTATCTGGGCCTTTATCTTTGCTACTTTTTCCTCTCTGATATCAGGAATTGAATCCATGAGTTTTTTTGCCTCCTGGATCTTTTTTCCCTCTTGGGATAATATAACCTTATCCTGTTCCATAACCTATTTAGATGCCTGTTTGTCCTGGTTGCCTTTCCTTATCCTTTACGTTTTTGGTATAGGCAGCCAGATTAATATAAGGGTTTTTACCTGTGATTTTTATTACTTAAACTTCCTTTTGAATTTCTATATAATGTCTATGCCGGAAATACCTTAAAGTGTCTCCTACCAATCTAATCCCTACAGGGGAAGGAGGTGCGCCTGGGTACGCACTATACTAACTAATTGTCTTATCGCCAAAAAGAGAGCAAAACTTTAATTTAAAATGGAGGTCAGATCTCTGGGGGGATACGCCAAACTATTTGGATGGTAACAATGTTGCCTATTCTTCTGGCCGTTGGGTCTATAAATAACTCACTTAGCGAGCCATTGTCCTGCCAGAGAGATCCCTCATGTTTTGCTGACGGTTTTTAATAGATCGCATAAGGGATATCCTCTTTTATTGGTTTCGCTTCCTTAGGGCTCGCGCTACACCTAAAAAGAGGCAAATAGAGAAAGCAAGAAAAAAAGACAATATTCTGAAACTGATAGGAATTTGTTCTTGCGGTATATGTTATTTGAACTCCTGGTATTAGAAATCAACCTTTACCGTGTTGGAATCGAGAACGCGTGCATGTATACATTAAAAAGTTGTTTGGTTACAGTATATTTTCTACGAGATGTTCTTTAATCAGCTTTCTTCGCAGGCTACCAATTGCCTGGGAATGAATTTGAGATACTCTCGACTCTGTGATGTCTAAAGTCTTTCCAATCTCTTTCATTGTGAACTCTTCCCAGTAATACAGAGAAATTACCTTCCGCTCTTTTTCTGACAATGCACCGATGGTCTCTGCAATGGCCTTTTCTATTTCGTTTAGCCTTGTTAGTGTTAGGGCATCCTCAGTATCGTTATTGATCAAATAGCGCATGAGGCTTTTCTGGTTTTCTTTTGAGGTGTACCCGATTTCCTCAAAGCTAATAAAGGAAATGCTTGAAATTTTTCTTATTCGGTAGAATTCATCGAGACTTAGGCCCAGGTCTTCTGCTACCTCTTCGTCTTTTGCCGGCCTACTTAATTTTTGCTCCAGGCTTAGATAAGTGTTTTCTATCTCCCTGGCTTTTCTTCTGTTTGATTTTGAAAGGAAGTCCCTGGACCGTAACTCACTCAGAACAGCCCCTTTGATCCTGAATACTGCATAAGTAATGAATTTATTGTCCATCGTGGGGTCATATCTCTCTGCTGCCTGGATTAAGCCAATGATACCTGCATTAAATAAATCATCGGTTTCAACATTAGCAGGGAGATGTACCGCAATCCTTTGAACGATTCGCTTCACATAAGGGAGGTGCTCAGTGACTAACTCATCTCTTGAAAAAGAAAATCTCCTCTTAAGTGTTCCTATTTGTCTTTGTGCCAGTGCCATATAAACTCAGTTTAATTTGACTAATCCGTATATGCCCATGCTTTTCACTGCTCGAAGCTGTTTTCAAGAAGTTTATCCCAAAAAAAGGTGCTATTGCCCTTTAGTGAGTTGGGGAGTGGTAGTTTACAAATCTGTTCGGCTAACGTGAAAAAGCATTTGCTGCCCGCGCTTTCAGGATATATATCACATAGGAGCCTTTGTCTCTTCACGGACTTGGTTAATTTATCATCAACCAGCACATGGCCAAGATAGTCGATGGTTATGTCCAGGAATCGGGAAGAAACCAAGGTCAATTGTCTGAAAATCTCATAGGCTTCACGGGAATTGGCGGCTAAATTAACCAATAATTTAAAATTCGTTATTGAATATTTGAGAGACATGGCCTTCATCAGCGCATAGGCATCAGTCATGGATGTCGGTTCAGGGGTTACAACAACTAATATCTGTTGCGCAGACGTATTGAAATACATCACGTTTGGTGAGATGCCGGTGGCCGTATCTATTAGTAAAATATCTATTGGATCAAGGAATAATTTGAGCTCAGCAAGAATCTGGGTTCTTTGGTCCTCAGTTAGTTGAGTGAGTTCTTGAATACCGGAAGAAGCAGGCAGTATTTTGAGTTTCATGGGGCCTTCAATTACAATTTCCGGGATAGCCTTTTCCCCCATGACGACATGGGATAGATTATACTTAGGTGTAAGCCCTAAGAGGACATCAATATTACCCAATCCTAAATCGGCATCGAGAATAAGAACCCTTTTCCCCATTTGGCTGAGTGCAAATCCAAGGTTGGCAACAATATTTGTTTTGCCGACGCCACCCTTGCCACTGGTTATGGCAATTACCTGTGCATTTGAGTTGTGATTCCTGGTATTCGTTTGGCCAATCAGGCCGGTCTTCGAAACGGTTTTGCCTGGAAAATTTATAACCTTTCCTGTTGAATCAGTTTGGTTCATTCCTTATTGCTCTCCTTCAAAAAAAGATGCTATCGATTTGCGTAACTTATTCTTCCTTCTATGATCCCAGAATGGTCTCTTTTTGCCTTGTGGGTTTAATGCGGAAGTAAACCCTAACCCGTAACCCGAAACTCTAAATAAGGTGATCACGACTAATAGTCATGGCAAGAATTATGCCATTACGTTCAGGTGAAAATAGGGTGAGAATTCAGGGAGTTCCGGGTTGAAAACAAGAAAGGTGGGGTCATGAGCAATGATTCTGTCAAATCTTAATTATTTCGTGTCAGGTATTTGACACCAAAGGACAAATAAATGCTGCGGTTTTGTTACATAGAGACTTCTTTTAATTTTTCCAAATGGTGCCTTTTTATCTTTTCAACAAGAGTTGTTCTGTTGAGTTTGAGAAGCCTGGCAGCCTTATTTTTTATCCATTCGGTCTTTTCCAGAGATTGGAGTATAAGGGCTTTTTCAAATTCGCTCACAGCGGTGCTCAAGCATATCCCGTCGTCTGAAATATCTATGTTTGGTCGCGGTGCAGGGGTCTTTCGCAGCTTCAGGTTCTCCGGTAAATCTCCGGGTGATATCTCGCCTGCCTCTTTTAAGACCACAACCCTTTCTACTATGTTCTTAAGCTCTCTCACATTCCCGGGCCAGGAATAACACATCATGATCTGCATGGCCTCATCAGATACTCCCCCAACATTTTTACTGTTTTTTGCATTGAAGTGTTCAAGAAAATGATGGATAAGGAGATGTACATCCGACTTGCGTTCTCTTAAAGGGGGAAGGTAGACAGGAATTACATTGAGTCGGTAATAAAGGTCCTCCCGAAAATTTCCCTTTTGCACCTCTTCTTCCAAGTCTCTATGAGTGGCTGCAATAATTCTTACATCAACCTTTATGGTCTTGCACCCACCAACCTGCTCAAATTCCTTGTCCTCCAACACTCTTAGTACTTTCACCTGGAGTTCAGGGCTCATATCCCCGATTTCATCTAAAAAAACGGTCCCCCCGTCAGCCAGCTCGAACTTTCCGGGCTTGGGTGAGGTTGCACCGGTAAAGGCACCTCGCACGTGTCCAAATAATTCACTCTCTAATAAATTTTCCGGGATGGCCCCGCAATTGATCGGGATAAATGGTTTGTTTTTTCGATGGGAGTTTTGGTGAATTGCCCTGGCTGCCAACCCCTTTCCGGTCCCGCTTTCCCCATGAATTATGATTGTGCTGTCACTGTCTGCTATTTTTTCAATAATCCTGAAAATCTTTTGCATCTTCTCGCTTTGGCCAATGATATCCTTGAATTTGTTCTCATTTTCTGGCTTGCTTAAGATGTCAGGGTTTTCTAAATGAGCATTTGGATCCGCAAGAATGCCGTCACGTGAAGCAGAATCCTTCAATTCCGTCCCTCCTGAAAGTCAGACATATGATCTCTATTCTCTTTTTCTGGTAACCAAATAACTACACGCAAGGCCCATGCCATATTGCCAGGTAAATTCAAAACCACTTAAGTAGGTGAAGTTACATGTAATTAGTTGTCAGACGCCAGCTATGAATATTGTGGCAGCCAATATGGATGGGTCAAAATAGGTAGCGTTATGCATTTTGCCAGAAATGAAATGAGGTATGCGTTCATAGGTTCAGCGTACACTGTTCAGGGTTACCGTTATTTCCTTGACCTTGTTTGCGGGCCGGAAAGTACTTAATGAAATCACATTCTCAAAACGTTCTATTCTCATACCTTATTGATGACCTGGCTGGTGATGCAGGATGCAAAGGGACAAGCCGCAATTTCATTTGCTTTTTTCATAGGTAGGCAAATATTCAGGTGGGATATCCTTCAGATAATCGTAGTTGTGGTCTTTTTCTGACAGCACCGGGTTTTCAACAGGCCAATCAACGCCGATATCAGGATCGGACCAGAGAATCCCCCTCTCACTATCAGGCGAGTAGAAATCACTGCATTTATATATGAATATGGCTGTTTCGCTGAGCACACAGAAACCGTGTGCAAACCCTTCAGGGATATATAACTGCCGTCTGTTTTCACCCGACAGATGGACACCAGTCCATTTACCAAAAGCAGGTGAACTCCCCCGGATGTCCACTGTCACATCAAAAATCTCTCCTTTGATTACCTGCACCAGTTTGGCCTGAGCATGTGGAAGCTGGTAGTGCAAGCCCCTCAGCGTTCCCCTGACAGAGAATGAAAGGTTGTCCTGTATGAAATTTGATTTTATGCCCGAATCCATGTATTTTTTCTGTTGGTAAGTCTCCATGAAAAAACCGCGCTTGTCCTCAAACACAGAAGGCTCAATGAGTAACACTCCTTTTAGTGAAGTTGAAATGACCTTCATGGCATTTGATCCTCATGCTTTAGGAGGTCCAGGAGATATTGGCCATATCCGTTTTTCATAAGCGGTCGGGCAAGTTCTTCCACTTCCGCGGAGCCGATGTATCCCATGCGATAGGCTATTTCCTCAAGGCATGCAACCTTCAGGCCCTGCCTCTCCTCAATGGTTTCTATGTAGTTGGAGGCCTGCATAAGGGTCTCATGGGTTCCAGTGTCAAGCCAGGCTATACCGCGACCTAGTTTTTCCACACGGAGCGCTCCAAGCTTCAGATAGGACAGGTTGACGTCGGTAATTTCGAGTTCCCCACGGGCGGAAGGTTTGAGCCCGGAAGCAATGTCCAGCACGCGGTTATCGTAAAAGTATAACCCGGTTACTGCCCAGTTGGACCTGGGCTTGGTCGGTTTTTCCTCAATGTCAAGAGCCTTTCCATTCTCGTCAAAACTCACAACCCCGTACCGATCCGGATCCTTTACCCAATAGCCGAAAACGGTTGCGCCCTCTTCCTGGGAACCGGCTCTGCGGAGTTTTTCGGGCAGACCGTGACCGTAAAAGATATTGTCGCCAAGGATGAGGCACACCCTGTCGCTCCCCACAAAATCCCGGCCAATGATAAAGGCCTGTGCCAGCCCTCCGGGGTGAGGCTGCTCGGCATAGGTGAAGGAAAGGCCCCACTGGCTTCCGTCTCCCAGAAGGTCCCGGAACCGTGGCAGGTCCTGTGGGGTGGAAATTATTAAGGTCTCACGCAGCCCTGCAAGCATAAGTATAGATAAGGGGTAGTAGATCATGGGCTTGTCATAGACAGGAAGAAGCTGTTTGCTGACCACACGGGTGATGGGATGGAGACGAGTCCCTGAGCCACCCGCAAGTATAATGCCTTTCATAATGCTACCCTCCTCGTGGGCGTTTTAAGATAAAGCCTTTGGAGAAACCTGGTATACGATCTTTAAAGAGGTTCCCGCTTTGCGGGATTGTTGAGAGAAACTGGAAATTTGAAACCCTGGCCCAGACCTGATTACCCATATTGCGTTGAAAAAGATGCCCACATAAGGAGTGCTAAAGGAGGCATAGTAGCCAAATCAAGTCGCACCAGGGCGGGCTGGAAACTCGATAGGCCCCAGGAATATCAAGGGACCTCCAAGTTTCGAGT
>JAIWDV010000005.1:0-18238 GCA_048632525.1 Bacteroidales bacterium
GATTACCGTGGCATCTTTATACATATTTTGGCCTCCTGGTTGGTATCGGAATGGGCGCCGCTTTTGTTGTCCCTGTTTCAACAGTTACAAAGTGGTTTACATATAATAGGGGCTTAGCATTAGGCATAGTGGCAGCGGGAGTGGGGGGAGGACAAGTGATATTACCGCCGCTTATGCGATATATGATCACGGAATTTGGCTGGAGGGTATCCTTTGCCATCATGGGCATAATGGTTTGTGTTGTAGGGATTCCTGCGGCGTTGTTTCTGAGAAATCCGTCACGTAATATGGGATACCTGCCCAATGGCAAGGCTCACGGAGCCAGGATAAACAGCGCGGGCATGACGAAACCTCGAGACGACTGGTCACTAACCGAGGCAATTAAAACATCATCATTTCATTTGTTACTTTGCATCTTTATTGCTCTGATTTTCGGGATTGTCATTGTAACGACACATTTGGTGGCACATGTAGAGGATATTGGGATCGATCCACTACGGGCCGCTTATGTCCTTACCCTGATAGGTGGAAGCGGGATATTAGGGAGGATTATAATCGGCAGAGCCTGCGACAAAATAGGGAGTAAATCGATGCTCGCTTCATGCATGATTGTCCAGGCGCTTTTGCTGTTTTCATTGATCCGGGCAGAGAACTTATGGGCATTTTATGTGATTGCAGCGCTTTTCGGTTTGACATACGGAGGAGCCGTACCAGCCATCATTATTAGGAGTTCGGAATTCTTCGGTATAAGCTCATCCGGCACGATCTTCGGAACCTTTAGGGCCGATGCGCATACCCTTTTTACTCTTAACCCCGACATGCGTTTTGCTTGGGGTGGGAACGGCCGAGGGCATAGCAAGAATCGTTTCACTCCAAACCAGATAACTTCGTTATCCCGTACTAACGAGCACCAGTCCCAGAAAGACAATTACCACACCTATTATTTTTGGTGGATAGCGCGGCTCTTTAAGCAGCGCCATACCTAATAAGGCACCCAATGGAATACTGAGCTGTCGAAACGCTGCCACATAGCTGACATTAGTCACATAGTTCATCGATACGAGAACAAGCCCATAGGTGAGATAGATTCCAATTCCGGTCATTGCAGCCGGTCTTTTATAGGATTGCAAGACATCCGTCATGCTTTGTCGTTCACGCGAGCTGAACATCACGAATACGCTCTGCCAGAGCGAACAGCTGATTCCTTCCAGCACCATATAGACCAATGTACCCTCGACAGGGTTAAAAGATTTCCCCGGGATTTCTCTGAGATAGCGGAGAGCTATATCATCCGCTACCGTATATCCTGCGATGCCAACGGCAGCCAGAACGGCCAAAAAACAACACGGGTTTTTGTAGTTTGATAAATTGAATTCCCCAAACGTTTGTATGGGCAGTATGATACATCCACCGACGATGAGAATTGCACCGAGGACAAACCAGCTGCCTAACATCTGTCCCTTTCCCAGAATTAGAGTGAAAAAGAAAACGAAAATAACGGGTAAAGCTCTTGCCATTGGATACGCAATGGATATATCACCGGTGCGATAAGCTCCCGCAAGAGCTTGCAGATAAGCAGCCAGAAAAAAACCGGACATTACCACAATGATCCACACAGATCGGGGAATGAGGGGAATTACGTTCCAGTAAAAACAAAGAATCGGCAAGACGCAGATAACACCGATGGTATTGGCCACCAGGTAGAAGGCTTGAGTCGGATGCTCCTTTTTACTGATGAAGTTCCAGCCTGCATGGGTGAAAGCGGAAATTAGAAGGAGAATTGTTGCGGTTATAGACATGACAAAACTTTTTTTCTTTACACTTCGATTCTAATGCATTCCTGATTCAAAGCATAATGCTTTAAGATTTTTTCGTTTGCAATGAAAATTTAGTTGCAAATTCATAAATATTGTTTAAGAAGGGGAGGTAGTTTCAAAATGTTTCCCGCTTACAGCGGGATTCAAGATCAAGGAAGGCGATCCCGCCATGGCGGGATTAACCACAGGAATACATAGAGTATTTCGAGGATTAAAATTTGAGCCTGACGTCCCGCCGATGGCGGGAGGCAAAAGGGAACGTTTTGAAATTGCCTCGATTTAATATGGTATTTTTTTTGACCACCTGCCCTGAAATTTTGTCCTCATGGATCATGTTTTTTGTTGAGATCTGGCGCATGAGATATTCCCATAAGGTTTGACTTTTGCGTATAGGATTATTAGAAAGAAATTGTGTGCATTGAAATCTGTTATTTGTCCATCGCTGGAATTGGAAGTGAACGTATGCAAAACAGTGTCCCCTTGAATCCTGGGAATGGGCAGTACCGGATTTTCAAACACAGATTGAATATACAAGAGATCAAAGTGAGAAGCAATGAAAAGACATCCATTTTTAACAAAGTTTTATGATTTGAAAAATGAAAGTCCTTTTGACAAATGATGACGGCATTTATGCCCCTGGACTTTTCTCCCTGTACCAGGCCCTGAAGTCTGACTATGATGTTACTGTTGTAGCCCCGGAATCTGAAATGAGTGCTGTGGGACACGCCATTACCTTGGCGTCACCCCTGAGGGTTCAAGAGGTGCAGAGAAATGGATCATCATATGGGTATGCGGTCACAGGCACACCAGCAGACTGTGTAAAGATTGCAGTGCAAGAGTTGCTTGAACGACCTCCAGACATAATTCTCTCAGGGATCAATCCGGGGGCCAACATAGGGGTAAATCTCCTTTACTCAGGGACCGTTTCTGCTGCCACAGAGGGGGCTTTTCTGGGGGTGCGGTCTGCCGCCATTTCCCTGAATGCCAGAAAAAACCCTGACTTCGGCTTTGCAGCCCAATTCAGCAAAGAGATCATACGGTTTATGACAGAGAGTGGACTTAGAGACGGAATAGCGTTAAATGTGAATATCCCCGCACTACCAAAGGAAGAGATAGCAGGAGTGTGCTTTACCAGACAGGGGACCTCTCGATTTGAGGAGTATTTTGAACGGCGCAGCGACCCGAGAGGAAATGTTTATTACTGGCTTTCGGGAGAAACCCCAATAGACAATGGCAATCCTGAGACGGATTCCATTGCCTTGAAAGAAAACAAGATCACCATTACGCCCATCCATTACAATCTAACCAGCGAGAAAGAATTGAGGCGTTTTAAGTCATCTGCCTTTTCATCATGGAATATATGAAACCAATTCGCAAAAGGACTTCCAATGAAAAGAGAATATCCTGAAGGTCCTATTGTTGCGGTATCTGCAGTCATCTTTTTGGAGGGATCGGTTTTACTTGCCCGAAGAAATCAGGCACCAGGAAGGGGTCAATGGAGCTTGCCAGGTGGTGCGGTTGAGTTAGGTGAGAGCCATTTAGAGGCGCTGAAACGGGAATTGCGGGAAGAAGCCTCCATCAATGTAGAGATTGGAGGTTTAATAGGTGTTTTTGACAGGATCGTTCAAGACCAGGAAAACCGGGTTCGATACCATTATGTGATTGTGGATTACTGGGGCTGGATTGCTTCAGGTCAGCCGAAGCCCGGATCGGACGTTAGTAATTTACGATTTGTTCCCCTTGAAGAATTCGATGAGTTTGAAATCAGCACGGAGTTAAAAGAAACCGTATGGAAAGCCGTTGATATGCGGAACAAGAGGATTGACTATTGACTATTGATTAATCCCTTAAACTATCCCGCAGTAGCGGGGTGGTCCCGCCTCTGCTATGCGTGTTAGATAGTGATTTGTGATGGCCTATGGAATAAAGTTCAAATGACAAAATCCAAATATCAAATAAAATCCAAAACCCCAATGTCAAAATGTTTTCCAAAACGGTCAGTTATTTATCTTTTCCCCTTGTGCATCTTCACCAGTGTAGGCTGCGTTTGAATTAATGGGTGGGCATATATTTTTTAGCATTTGTCATTTGACATTCATTTGAAATTTGGGCTTTGACCTTTGTCATTCGAATTCATTTTCTTTACATATTGGGACCCTTTTAGGGTCACCATTCAAGCCACCCCTTTTAGGGGTGGAAGTTGACTTTCAATATTCAATCGCCAATCGAAAATCGTCAATCCAAACCCCTATCTTACAATGTGCAGGAAACGTTTCCAGTGGGGCCATGACCAGTAAATGATAAAGGCCTTCCCCTTAACCGATTTAAGCGGCACAAATCCCCAAACCCTGCTATCAGAGCTGTGATCCCGGTTATCCCCCATAACGAAAAGGTGGTTTTCCGGTACAATTACAGGCCGGTATCGTTTTTTGGCCATATTGGGAGACGCTCCATTACGTACCTCAGAGTATACGCCATGTTTGTCGTCATAAAGCGTACCATTAATATTTATTTTTTGATCGAAAATCTCAATGCGGTCACCAGGAAGACCGATCACGCGCTTAATATAGTCCTTGCTCGTATCATGAGGATAAATGAAAACGATCACATCGCCACGTTGAGGCTTGCTGATGGGGATTATGGTGTTACGTATGAAGGGAATTTTGACGCCATAAAGGAATTTATTGACAAGTATATGGTCACCAACAAGGAGTGTGGGTTCCATAGAGCCTGAAGGAATCTTGAAGGCCTGAACCACAAAGGTGCGTATTAAGAGAGCTAATATTACAGCAATAACGGCCGCTTCAGCATATTCACGGACTACACTTTTCTTTTTTATTCTACTCTTAGAGATCTGAGCTTCCAAAAAATCCTCCCAAAAAAATGATAGATTTGGGTTTTTCGTCATTCATGAGAAACGAAACTCCCTTATAGGAACTCCGAACTAAATTTTATAAACAGATGGAATCTAATCCCTCACGTTCTAATTTGTAAAGCAATTTCTATTTTATTATACAAGATTCTAATATCGAAACAAATACAAGATGCAGTGTGATGCTTTTTTTATTTCTACTATATATGCATAAATTATGCAAAATTTAATTAATTTATGAAAACACTTGACAAATAGATGGGTTTATTCTATTATTTTAGACAAACTATAATATAGCGAAAGGGCAAAGCCGCTGAAAGGCGGTGACGCAAAGCTACGGGTCTACAGCCGAAAGGTCATGATAGCCGAGTTGCCGACGGTTATTTTGGATAAAGCCTTTGGGTGTGGGGATGCTCAAAGGCTTTTTTTCCTTAGGGATTGAAAAGAATTTTTGAGCGGATGCGAGTACAACATATTGTGCCACACACTTTTTTTCTCCGCTATATATGTATAAATTATATACAATTTAATTAATTTATAAAAAACTATTTGACAAAGATGAACTAATTTTGATATATTATATACATCTGGGAATCAGGACATGGAGAGGATAAATTGAATGCGAATGCCGTAAAAACAATCAGAGAAGGGCTGCTCATGAGCAAGGCAGAGCTTGCAAGAAAAGCAGGCGTTTCTCCCTTGACTATTGATCGGGTTGAGCGGGGAAAAGACTGTCGGATGGAGACCAAGCGAAAGATTATATTGGCTCTTGGCTATGACCTTTCTGACAGGGAAAAAATTTTCCCTGAGAGGTGAAAACATCAATTATGGCTATTCCTAAAAAAAATCAATTAATTGGACTGGATATAGGGTCCCATTCTATCAAGTTAGTGGAGATAGATCACGGCAAGCAAGGAAGGGTCCTTAAGAATTTTGGCCAGATAGGGCTGCCACCGGATGCGATAGTTGAAGGATCGATAAAGGAAATGGAGCTCGTATCATCGGCAATAACAAGCCTTTTCAAAAACCTGAAGGTAAAAAACAAGAACGTAGCAACCTCCATATCCGGATACTCCGTGATTGTGAAAAAAATAGCTTTGGGCGCCAGCAAGGAATCGGAGATCGAAGCGATTATCCAGGAAGAAGCCGAACAATATATCCCTTTTGATATCAGTGAGGTGAACCTTGATTTTGATACTCTGAGCACCGTGGCGGAAGAGACAGGGGCAGCAGAGGAAGGTGATCAGGAACGGGCGGAGCAGATGGAAGTTATGCTGGTCGCCGCCAAGAAAGATATCATTAACGATTACGACAATCTGCTTCAACTGGCAGATCTTAGTCCGGGGGTTCTGGATGTGGACGCATTTGCCATACAAAATGCCTTTGAGATTAGTTCTGAGGAGCCTGAAGGGTGTTACGCGCTGGTGAATGTAGGCGCTGATGAGCTTGGAATAAATGCCATCAAAAACGGGGTATCTCTATTTACCAGGGATTCCTCATTTGGCGGCTCCCAGATTACTGAGGGCATCATGTCCGATTTCAGCGTCAGTTTCGAAGAAGCTGAACAAATAAAACTGGGAGGCGGCAAAGTAGATAAACAGAAAGGTAGACTGGAGGAGATTTTTACTTCTGTGGTCTCGGAGTGGACCATGGAAATAAAGCGAGCCCTCGACTTTGTGGCCAGCACCTACCCGGATGAAACCATAGAGAAAATCCTGATTAGCGGAGGATCTTGCAGGATCCCCGGGCTTCAGAAATATCTGCAATTAGAAACAGGCATCCCAGTTGTAGAACTTAACCCTTTTTCGAACCTTGTAGTTGACGAAAAACGCTTTGACCCAAGGTACCTTAGGTACATGGCGCCACAGGCTGCTGTCGCTGTGGGTCTGGCTCTAAGAAGCATTGGTGACAAATGATAAGAATAAATCTTCTACCGTTTAGGGCCGCCAGGAAAAAAGAGAATATAAGGAGGCAGATTAGTGTTTTTGCCCTGTCCGTTGTCTGCCTTGCTCTATTGATGGGGTTTGTTTTCCTGAATTTGAGCAGAACCGTAGCCGCTTTAGAGGCTGACATGTCCTCTAAAAAGAAGGAACTGGCAACTTATGCAGAAACCACGAAAAAAATAGAGGTGTTAAAAAAGAAAATCGCTGAGGTCCGAGCTAAACTCAATGTTATCAAAGAACTTGAAAGCAAAAAAACAGGACCGGTTCTGTTGTTAGACGAGTTATCGATGGCGGTTCCCAAGGAGAAACTGTGGCTAACCGCTCTTGATGAAAAAAAGGGCATCTTGACCTTGAAGGGCACTGCAATGGACAACGATACAGTAGCCTTGTTTATGACGAGCCTTGAGAATGCCAAGCATGTAGTTTCAGTCGACCTCCAGACCGCAAAGCTAAAGAATTTGAAAAAATACAAACTACATGTGGTTGATTTTGTCTTAACATGTAAGACTTATGCCTATAAAGCAAAAGCCAAGCCGAAGACCAAGAAGAAACGTTAACACTTAATTTTTTGACCAGGGAGATGTGGAAGGAATGCCAAAGGGCACCTTTTTTGAAAAAGTTGAAAAACTAAAGATGGTCCACAGGATACTGATTCTTGTGGGAACGATTGTCCTGCTGGCAGGGCTTTTCGTAGCGCTGGTCTATATTCCAAAATCAAAGGAGATTACTCGGCTCAACAAAGAGATTATAAGCCTTGAAAAGAAAATCAATCAAGCCAAAATAAAGGCAAGAACTTTGAAAAAATTTGAGGCAGAGCAGGCCGAGGTTGAGGCCCAATTCCGGGAGGCCCTTACGCTCTTGCCTAACAAAAGGGAGATACCAACCCTCCTGAGGAGCATCACTCAGTTAGGAAGCGATGCCAACCTGGAGTTCCGGTTATTTAGCCCAAAGAAAGAAAAGGCACGTGATTTCTATATAGAGATTCCTGTTTCCATGGAAGTAAGTGGTACTTATCACGATGTCGCCACGTTCTTCGACAAGGTGGGCCGAATGAAACGGATTGTAAATATTCTTGACATCTCCATGAAGCCGGTCAAGGAGAGGTCCACCAATCTCACAACCAAATGCAATGCCGTAACATATAGGTTTAAAAGGAAAGTCGATGAGAAGACTAAGACGGGAAAAAATAAGAAAAAGAAGAAATAGAAGGCTGGCGCGATATTGTAGCCCTGTTCTATTCCTGTCTGTGATGTATTCGCTTTGCTGTGTCGCGGGGGTCTGTGCGTCACAGGAATTGAGCTATAAGGGACCGAAAGGTCAAAAAGTATTATTAACAGATGATACGGATAAGGATACGCTTGTCCAGCCAGAGAAGGGATTATCAGAAGGCTATGTCTACGACCCCACCGGCAAAACAGACCCTTTCAAATCGTTTATTGCCGAACAGGAGTCTGTTGAAGAGAAGAAGAAGAGAAAGCCGAAGACTTATCTTGAAACACTGGATCTTTCCCAATTAGATCTGATCGCAATTATTATAAGTCAGAAAGGGAACTGGGCCATGGTGCGTGATTCAAAAGGGATCGGTCATGTGATCAGGAAGGGCACTCCCATAGGAGTAAATGAGGGTGTCGTTTATGAGATAAAGGAAAAAGAGTTAATCGTTCGCGAAAAGCGCAAGGATTTTAGGACGGGCCAGGTAACGGACAAGGATGTTGCCAAGAAACTGCGTTCATTACAGTAGGATACAACGGGATTCTGGGTCTCAGATGCTAATTTCCAAACAGCCCCAATGCGATGAGGGGGTGGAAACAGTCAAAACAAGACCAGGTTTGCAGGGAGAACACATATGTTGACGAGAGGAAGCAAAAACAAAAAGGGACTATTTTTCTCAGGGCCATGTCTGGCAATAGCCATTTGGGTTCTCATCGGATGTGCAACGAGCAGTACGACTCAACAACCCACCGAGGAGGCCACATCTCCGAGCATTGAGGCCATTACGATTAGCTCCTCAGGGGATGAGATGACTGTTGTGGAAATCACTAACACCAGATCGGTCCCCTATACGACTTTCAAGTTGATTGATCCGCTCAGGGTGGTGCTCGATATTAGCGGTGTGCCTGGAGGCGAGCTTCCCCTATTAACTCCGGTGAATGATGGGAATGTGATTGGTGTTCACCTGGAGCAAGGAAAGGTCGATGACAAAACCACGAGAGTGGTGATTGGCCTGGCAAGAGATCTGGATTATGAAGTTGCTGAAAGGGGTAATTCTATCCGCCTGATGCTTTCGCCAAAATCAGTCCAAGAAGAGACCTCCGAGCAGTCAGGGGCCAACATGGCTGCTGGAGCCAGGGAAACCGAGGATGCCGGGGAATCGGAACAGGTGGCAACCGAACCAAGGATCTTTTTCGAACCGCGCGCCACAGACCTGAATCAAATTCTGGGTATTGATTTTACCATGCTGCAGCATGGTAAATCGAGGTTTACCGTCACAACAGATAGGAAGGCCAGCTACAACCTGGAAAGAAAAACCCCAAAGACCCTGCTCCTGACCCTTGAGAACACCATTATCCCGCCGCTTCTTCTGAGACGCCTTGACAGCACTCACTTTGAGGGAGCTGTAGATCGGGTTACATCCGGGTATTCTTCCACCGACAAACGACTTTCCCTTGCCATATCTTTGAGGGATATTGTCCCCTTCCATGTAGATCAGTCAGACAGCGGTATTCGCATTGATTTTGGCCCAACACCCGTGAAGCACCCGGAAAAGAAGATAGTTCCAGTGAAACTGGTGGAACTGGAAAAAGTTTCGTCTGCCGATACGGGTGTGAAACGGGAAGCCTCAAAAGTGTCCAAGAGGGAGCGCACGAGGATACCTGGCCTTGGTACCGCTAATTATAAAGGCGCACCCATGACCATGGACTTTGTGAATGCGGATGTGACCAATATTTTGAGGCTGATTGGAGAGGTCAGCAATTTGAATATTATCTGGGGACCCGACGTAAAAGGCATGGTATCAATGAGGCTCAAAAATGTGCCCTGGGATCAGGCCCTGGATCTCCTCCTTGCTAACAATGACCTGGGTATGAGACACCAGGGAAACGTTATCTGGGTTACTACCAAGGCAAAGATCCAAAAGATTGAGGAAGAGGAACGGAAAAAAATACAGGAGGCTCAGAAAAGGCTTGAGGCTGAAAGAAAAAGGAAACTGGCGGAACGGGAACAGGCCAAAAAGTTAGAGCCGCTCATTACCGAATATTTCCCCCTTGATTTTTCAGATGCCGATGAGCTTAAGGAACATATATTTTTAAGCGAGCGGGGTTCAACCAGAGTTGATAAACGGACAAATACCATTATTATGAAGGATATCGCCGCAAATATTGAGGAGGCCAGGAAGATTGTAAAACGATTTGATCTGCCGGTAAAGCAGATCATGATAGAGGCGCGAATCGTTGATGCCGGAACTGATTTTGTCAGGGACCTTGGTGTCCAGTGGACGCAAGATACTTCTTACCAGTACCGCACTGACACATCGGTGGATTTTCTGGACACTGACCTGACAGGAGACGTCAACGTAACGCCAGGGAACGCTTTATATGGTGGGGCCTTTTCTACCAACGCTCCCGAGAGCTGGGCACCTAACATTGATCTGTTAGTGGGGGCCTTGACCGGTAATGCGTTAGGGTTTCTTTCTCTTGATGCCAGGCTTGCCCTGGCGGAAACGGAGCGTCAGGCCAAGGTCATCTCTGCGCCAAAGGTCATTGCCAGTAACGGGCAGGAGGCAACGATCAGCAGAGGTGATGTCATCATCATACCGGCTACCGAAAATGTGGAATCTACCACACTGGACGCCACTTTATCACTGACTGTCACCCCCACGGTGAGCTATAATGATTATATTACCCTGGTAGTAGATGTCACCGATGATCAAGCTCCTACCACCGATCGGCTCCTTCAGAAAGCCGTAACAACAACCCTGATAGTCAAAAGCGGCGATACTGTTGTGATCGGAGGTATTTATAAGGAGGAGCAAGGTGAAAGCGAGGCTGGAATCCCGTATCTTCGAAATATTCCATTTTTAGGGTGGCTTTTCAAGGCCCAGACTAAGATTTTGAAGAAAACCGAGCTGTTGATATTCCTGACACCAACGGTGCTTTCTTTTCCAACCAAAAAGATGTAGGGTTCCTCATCGAGACGAAGCGGAGGCAGGTAGCAGGACTGTGCTGAGGGTTAGAGGCATGGCGCCCGTGAAGCGTCTCGTGGATATCCCCATTTCGATCAATTCCTAATACCGGGTGTTTTCATCAAATGTATAGAATGCTGTCTTATATTTCACTCCTTATTTTGTTTGTGTTCACCCTAACAGGTTGTGCCGGGAACCAGCAGCAGGCAGCCACGAAGAAAAAGAAGACCGAAGCATTGCAGCGTTTAGGCGTTTCACTTGTACAACAGGGTAGCGTAAGGGCAGGCCTTGAAAAATTGTTGGAAGCGGTCAAATTAGACCCGACAAATAGCGCTATCCATCAAGAGTTGGCCTTGGCCTATAGAGATTTAGAGGAGTTTCAGCTATCCCTGGATCATTTCAAGAAGGCCTTGGAGTTGCGCCCGGAATTTCCGCAAGCTTGGAACAACATGGGAACGGTGTATCTGTTGCTCGGCCAGTGGGATCTGGCCGTCAACTGTTTCCAGATGGCCGTCGGAGATATTCTGTACAGGACCCCGCACTTTGCCTACAATAATATGGGGCTTGCTTACATAAAAAATGAACAATATCAGAAGGCGATTGCCAGCTTCCGTAAGGCCTTAAAGGCTGCCCCTTCCTACAGCCCGGCCCTTACCAATTTGGGTATTGCGCTGGAGCGTATGAACAGTTGGGAAGAGGCCATGGATGCTTACAAAAACGCCATCTCTGTGGATCCTGAATACCCGGCTTCACACTTTCATCTTGGAAGACTGTATATGAGGTTTAATAGAAATGCTGAAGCAGCAGAGGAATTGCATCAAACCATAAAGCTTGAACCAAGAGGGCGCCTTGCCCAGGAGGCAAAGAAGCTCCTCGATAGCATGCAATAGAGAAAAACTATCAACAAAAACCAACCCTCAGCCTCTTTGGGGTGTATTATTGCGGGAGTTGACAAGTACAGCGATATCCATCAGACGGTCCGAATGATAATCCGCCTCCAATTCCATGTTTTTGTAAGACATGAATGGAACTCCTGCAGCCCTGGCCGTTTCATTATCCACCTGAGAATCACCGATATATAAGGCCTCTTCCGGACCAACTTCAAAAAACCGAAGAATTTTAAGGAGAGATTCAGGGTGAGGTTTGGGCATTTTAACATCAAGGGAAGAAACCACGATGTCAAAATATTTGGAAAGGCCATATGATTCCAGAACGTTTCCAATGGTATTGCTGCGGTTGGTGGCCACGGCCAGACCGAATCCGGGCCTGAGGTCCTCTAATAGCGTTTTCAATTCTGGCTCCAGGATCATGTCCTTGAGGAACGGAGTGTAATCCATGCGCATCCTGTACTCCTGCGCCATTTCCATATAAGGAGTATCCCGAAAAATATGGCGTACAGACTTATCAGCCGTGTGCATGTGGACAAACGTTACCTTGTCTTCACTCATTAATGGAAGGCCGAAGTGTTGAAGAAGGTGGTTGTAGAAATTGATATTGGCCTGGCGGGAGTCAAACATAACTCCGTCGCAGTCGAAAATGATGACCGATATTTTGTTCATGACGTTCCATTTATTGTAGATTAGAGAAAAATAACCTGATAATATACCAATTTAAGAAAGAGGTGGTTAGATGTCAATAGATGATATTTTTTCAATACCCGACCGCAAGCGGTTTGGCATTTAGAATATACTAAGAGGAGGTATGAAGATATGGACAGGAAACTCAGATGGCTTGCTATATTAATCATGGTCTTGTTCGTGGGGAGGGTAGATGCATTCGCAAAAGTGGGTGTTTATTCTGAAATGAACAGTGAGACGCTCCGCGGTCTGAAAAGCATATATGTGCGGGTAGCACCCATCGATTCTAAAATCGAACAGGAAGGGCTTACCACAGCCCAGATACGGAGAGATACTGAGCGCCAGTTACAGAGTGAGGAGATTAAACTACTTCCTGAGGAAGAATTCAACAGGCTTAGACGGACTCGGAATTACCATCTCGGTCGGCTCGAGGTAATTGTAACAGTCAAAGGCATAACAGAAGGCAACGAAAAAATATACAATATCATTGTCAGGTTCAGCCAAATCGTTTTCCTTTCGAGAGCGCCTGTTATCAAGCTGTTTGCTCCTACATGGGAGAGTCAGACAATTGGCTGCAGTGGCGATTTGAATGTAATAACAGAGAGTGTTAAAGCCAGGGTGGAGGAGTTTATCAGTGCCTATATGTCGGTGAATTCTAAATAATGGACATCAATACTTTGAGTACCTTGCCCGGTATGAAATCTCCGGCCGAGCACCATGTTCTTCTGCCAATGGAAGATTTAACCAGGTCTTTACGAGGGCATAAACCAGTCCGCATCCGACAATCGTCAATGCAATATACAAAAGCCCGAAGAAGATTAAATATTCAACATTCCATTGCCATTCAAAACTAAACGGAGTCATCTGTTTCCTCCTCGATGAACTATTCTAACATTGAAACCCTGACCCTCCCGCACTTCGGGGGGCAGAGCTATATGGAGCTGCCTTAGGGTTTTGCGTTTCGGAGTATTGGAGTAATGGAGAACTGGAGTATTGGTAAAAGAAAAAGCGGTTGTGACGGTTTTCAGGAACCATGCTTGAATAATAATTCCTTAAATAGAGAACGGTCGGTTCTTCCATCACTCCATCACTCCAGTACTCCACCACTCTATAACCCAGGGTTTAGCTCTCTTTCTTGTGGAAAAACAGGGAGATATCTGTAAGCGGCAGAAAAAAGCAGAAATCCGTAACCAATGACGGCCATGGCAATTCCCCATTCCTGCCATGTGGGAAGATAGCTCCAGAATCTGTCAAAAGGCATTACAGGTATAGCGAGTGTGACAATAATAAACACGAAACGATTGAGGACAATACCCGTGCAGTTCAAAAGACATGCGGTGATTAGCCATCCCTGATGCTGCCTGGCCTTTGGAACCAAAAGAATAATGGCAGGGATAATTCCAAAAATTACGATTTCACATACTACCAACCAGATGCCATATGGCCCCTCCCGATAAAAGTCTATGAATTTGAGCCCGGCCCTGGGAACAACTCCATATATCCAACCCAGTGTATCTGCGATTTTTAAGACCATATAGATAGAAAGTAGCCAGGCGGATATTTTTGCCAGGAGCTGGATTGCATTATCGGGAACAAGTTTCTTTCGACTGATCTTTTCTGTGAGTTTGGTACACAGTATTGTAAAGCACGGCCCCGCTGCTATGGCGGACAGGATAAAGAGGAAAAAGGTCCAGGGCCAGATATAAAATCCCTCCCTGGCCGCAAAGGGTCTTGCGTATAATACTCCGAACATCCCGCCCAGCGAGCCCTGATGGAAGAAGGACAAAAAGGTGCCGGTGGCCGCAAAAACAGCCATTATTTCGTGGAGACTATGGCCGAATATGTGAAGCTCCCGGATTTTGTCCAACTGTCTATTCTTAAGGATAAGGGGGATGAACTCGATGCCCAGTACCATAAGGTAACATGTGATACAGAAGGACACCTCCACCAGCATGGAATGGATATTGGCATGCCAGAAGATGAACCATCCTCGAATGGGCTGGCCAATATCAATACCAAGCATGGCCATGGCACCAGAATAGCAAATAAAGCCTATGATCACAGCGGCATTGATAACATTCTTCAATTCACCTTTTCCAATAATATAGGTCAGGAAGCCTGTGAAGAAAGCGCCCGCACCGAGAGCGATAATGGCCAGATCAAATACAATCCACAGGGCAAAGGCAAACACATTGCTCATGTTGGTCTGATTCAGCCCTTTCCATAGGCAGAGAAAGGCCGATAGACCACCCCAGGCCAATAGGGCCAGCCATGGCAGGGTCCAAAGTAGGAAGGTCGTTGTGGAACATCTTTTTACGCCTTCTGGTAACAATGGCGAATCCATAAATTATCCTCCTAAAAACTAACCCCCAACTTATCAACAGCTAAATCACAAAACCGCTCACGACTAAACCAATTAGCCAGTTGCCCTGGTGACAGGCTTAAATTCACCCGGAAGATAATTGTCTGCCAGTTTCCGCACCCAGTCTTTGGTGGAGATGTAATAGACCTTGGGTTTCGTGTTTAGGCGTTCCAGGAGCCTGAAGGCATAAGGGCTCTTGATCATTTGAGACACCTTATGTTCAGGATTATTGAGGTCTCCGAATGTGATGGCCTGGACTGGACATGCCTCAGCGCAGGCCGTGGTGTATTCGTGTTCTTCAAGATCGGTGCGATCTTCGGCATAGGCCTGGGTTTTTGCTCTCATGAGACGATGGTGGCAGAAGGTGCATTTTTCCACCACGCCCCTCATGCGGGGAGAGATCTCTGGAGACAGGTAGCGTTCTAAACCCTTGCCCTTGGGGAAATATGTATCCCACCAGTTAAAATACCTGGCACCATAGGGACAGGCGGCCTGGCAGTATCTGCATCCTATGCAGCGAGTATAGATCTGGCTGACGATCCCGGTATTATGATCGAGTTTTGTGGCAGTGGCGACACACACAGAAACGCACGACGGCTGATGATGTCCTCTGCCGTCTTCCTCGCAGTGCATACACGGCCTGGGAAAATAGCTCACCTCTGTGTGTGGAAAATCCTTGCCGTTTGTGATCTTATACAGCTTCATCCAGGTGATAGTTCGCTCCTTGTCTGTCTGATCAGGTCTGACAGACACGTTGTTCTCGGCCGCACAGGCGATCATGCACGTCCCGCATCCTGTGCACTTATCCAGATCAATGACCATGCCGTACCTATAAGTATCACCTTGTTTTTGTTCCATGTTTTTCCTCGTTTTTAGACCTTGATCAATTGGACCGGCGTATTCCACCACACTGGATGACCGCTCAGAGGGTCTTGCCCCACATGGATGATATCATTGGGGTTGACCCCCTTTCCACGTGAAAACTCATCATAGGCAGTGTGCCCGAAACCTAACGGCAGATATACAATACCGGGCATTGCCCCTTCAAAAAGGTTAACGCGCACCCGAACTGTTCCCGTTGGAGACTTAATGATCACGCGGTCGCCTTCCTTGAGCCCATATTTTGAGGCGGTCTTGGGATTTATCTCGGCAAAAGACTCATCTTTTCTGAGCTGATTATCAAAGATGGTCTTGTTCAAGTAAGGGGGATTCGGGGTCCAGCCGCTGGCAAGATTGATCATTTCGTATGGCATCATCAGGAGTGGATATGCCGATCTGTCCGCATCAGACAGTGCTGGTTCGTAATGGGGCATGAAGACTGCATCCCCTTTTTCGGCGATTCCCATGTTCTTCAGCGCATAATCATCACAGGCCAGTTCAATCCGGGTGCTGAAAAACTCAAATTTGCCAGTAGGGGTCTTAAATAGCCTCTCCCAGTTTTTATAGGCGTGAACAGGTAAATACCATAAACCCCCAGCCTTCATTTTCTTCCACATGTCGTCGAAGGTCTTGTAATCGGGAGTCACACTACCTCTCTCCCGCAAACGCTTCCACGCCGGGACTGAGCCATCGTAATGGACCAGCCCCGCTTGAGCGTCAAACAGGCCCTTAGCCCTTTCTTTGAGCACGTCATCATATTTTTTCCAGGGAAAGGAAGATCCCACAGATCCTCCGATTCGCTTTGCAAGCTGCATGATGACATCCCCGCTGTTCCTTGTTGCATAAACCGGTTTAACCACAGGTTTTGATATTCCGTAGAGGGGATACTGGAGTCCGGTGGGCCAGACCACGTCATCCATTTTTTCAAGGTAAGTATGATCCGGTAGAATGAGATCCGCCATATAGGATGTCTCATCCTGATAGGGCGAGAAACTCACAATAAATGGGACCTTTTTCAATGCTTCCCTAAATGCTCCCCCGTCGGGCAGTGTGAAATCAGGGTTGGCCGAAAAGACAAGCAGGGTATTAACAGGAGATTTGGAGCTTTTAGTAATGGTTTTTGCAAAATTGCCAATCAGACTTTTACTGAAGGGATATCTCTTGCTCCCGGCATGGTCGAGGCGCGGGTTTTTGAGACCCTCACTGGCAATGGTATCTTTTTGGATCTGCGGGAGTGGGCTTAACGGAGGCGGGTCGCATACAAGCACACCACCTGGCATGTTGATGTTTCCAACAAGGGCATTAAGACTTTGCACAGCCATGAATTCGTAAAGGCTGCCATTTAAGTATCCCTTGCCTTTGCCGCAAGTGGCAATGGGGGCCTTTGCTCCGGCAAAATCCCTGGCCAGAGCAACGATATCTTTCGGTTGCAATCCAGTGATTTCGGCTACCTGATCGGGAGAATAGCTGTTAAGGACCATAGCCTTATAGCCCATGTGTTTTTTTCCGTCCGACGATGCCCAGTTATTGAAGCCAAAGGAATAGGCATCCACAAAATCAGCATTGTACAAGTGATCTTTGATGATCACGTGGGCAAGTCCCAAGGCCAGCGCTGCTTCGGTCCCGGGTTTCGGGGCAAGCCACTGGTCTGCCTTTGATGCGGTATTTGAAGCCCTTGATTCTATCTGAACTACCCGGGCTTTCCTCTTTGCGGTGTGCTCGTGCCAAAGACCCCAGGCATTCATCACACGACCAGGTGCCCCCCACCCCTCAAGCAGACCACTGCCAAAGCTCAGGATGTAATCGGCATTCTCAAGGTCATAGGCCATAGGGTCTTCGGTCCCCTGCATGACGAGATTTGTCATCCGGCAGGTATCTTCTGCGGATGGAATTCTCACATAATTGGGGCTTCCTACAGCCCTGAGCAGTCGTTCGATCATTGAGGCCATGGTGGCCATTGTGGGATTTCCGTCTATTGCCGCAAGGGCTTCCGGCCTTTCCTGTTTGCGCAGATCAGAGATCCGGTCGGCAATTGTGCTTAATGCCTCATCCCAGGTAATGGCAATGAATTTACCGGAGCCCCTCGGTCCAACGCGTTTCATCGGACCTGTGAAACGTATGCTTTCGTTGTAAAGTAATTGAAGACCGCCCATGCCCAGAGGACAAATACCGCCAGGATTGACAGGATAATCAGTACGGCCTTCAATTTTTACTGCCCTGTCGTCCGCCTTACGGACTTCTATGCCGCATCCACCGGGACAAAGCGTGCATACAGATTTTACGTGGGAAAATTCACCTGTAGGCGGGACCGGCACCCAGGGCCAGTTCTGCGTCCAGATGGCAATGTCGTCCGTGAACTTCCAGGGAAGCGGCGTTGCATTTATACCTGCTGCTCCGCCCACGAGCAATGCAATGAAATGTCTTCTGTTTATTTCCATTGTGGTGTTCCCTTAAAGGTTTTTTGAGCTTATTTGTGGCAGGTAAAACAAGCGTTATTCTCTTCGAGATCGTTCTCGGTATGACATTCAGCACAGTCATCCATCTTCATGCGATCCCATGTATTTGTTTTATACCCGGCAATATTTCTTCCCCAGATGTCGATGCTGTA
>JAIWDV010000006.1:0-18064 GCA_048632525.1 Bacteroidales bacterium
TAAATTGTATATTATTGATTATTCTACTGATTCTTTTGGCCACTTCCTTTCCGGGTGGATCTGAAGTCCTCGCTAAAACCCCCAAAAAGCCCGCCTTGCTCCTGAAAGAGGCTGACCAGTGTCGTAAATCTTTGTACGGCTCGGCTAAAAAGAAAAAATATCGTCACAATTGGTCAAACTGTATTCGCCAATATGAAAAGATATACAATCGTTACCCCAAAAGTGATGAAGCGCCCTGGGCCTTATATCATTCGGCCAGGCTTTTTACATGGCTTTACACTTACTCCGGAAAGTCTCAAGATCTGGATCAAGCCCTTCTTTTGTATAGGCGATTGACAGATGAATACAAAGACCATCGACTGAGTGATGACGCCCAATATAAAATCGGAGAAATCTTTTACAAATACAAAAAGGATCCCACCCACGCCTACGTGGAATTCTTGAAAGTGGACATAAAATATCCGTCTGGAGATATGCGGCCAAAGGCAAAAAAGATGCTGGATCAGTTGGCCGCAGTTTTAAGCGAAAAAGACAATTACAGAGACCGTGCAGGAGAAAAGCGCACATCCATTGCGGTCAAGGATATCAGGCATTGGTCAACACCTAATTACACCCGGGTGGTCATCGACCTCGATGGTCCTGTTAAATATAAACACCACCTCCTCAAAGCAGATCCAGGTCTCAAGAAACCGCGCAGGCTCTATCTGGACCTTGAAAATTCCCATGTTACCTCCAAGATTGAAAGCCCTGTGCCTATTAAAGACGGTCTGCTTCAGAGGGCCAGGGCAGGTCAATACACGAAAGATACCGTGCGGGTCGTACTTGACGCCGAAAGTATCGAGAGTTATAAGGTTTTCCCTCTTCATGACCCATTCCGGATTGTGCTGGACGTGCGGAGGACTGAAAAGAAGAATGCCGGGGATAAGCCCAAGCTGGCCGTGAAAAAAAGAACCGTAAGAAAAGGTGTCAGGAGGGCTGAAGTTCCCAAAGACTCGATGTCACTTGCCAGACAGCTTGGGCTGAATGTCAAAAGAATTGTGATCGACCCCGGACACGGGGGCAAAGATCCGGGCTGTAATGCCCGTGGGGGAGTGAAAGAAAAGAACATTGTTCTGAGTATCGCCAGAATTCTGAAAAAAAAGATCAAAGAGGAGATTGGATGCGAGGTCTTTCTCACCCGGAACAGGGATGTTTTCCTGCCACTGGAACGGAGAACCGCCATTGCCAATATGAAAAAGGCAGACCTGTTTATATCACTTCACGTTAACGCCCACAGAAATAGAAAAATCTCCGGGTTGGAAACCTATTTCCTCAATATGGCAACGGATGAGAGGTCGGTAATGGTGGCGGCAAGGGAAAATGCTACTTCTGAAAAGAATATAAGCGATCTCCAGACGATTTTGAACGACCTTATGCTCAACACAAAAATAGCCGAATCGAGTCGCCTGGCTCATAATGTGCAGAAGGGAATGGTATCCCGGGTCAGAAAAAAATATACACGGGCCAGGAACCTCGGTGTAAAGCAGGCCCCTTTCTATGTGTTGATCGGCGCTCAGATGCCCTCTGTCCTGGTTGAGACTGGTTTTCTTACCAATCGCACAGAGAGAAAAAGGCTGCTCAGCAAGAAATACCAGGAAAGTGTTGCTGAAGGAATATGCGCAGGCATAAAGACCTATATCAAGAGCATTGATCAAAAATATAAGGGAGGGTGAAGAATTTTCTATTTCATCCTTAAATAAGCGTCGATAAAAGGATCAATATATCCATCCATAACTCTGTTCACGTCTCCAACGTCTACATTGGTCCTGTGGTCCTTGACCATCGAGTAGGGGTTAAATACATATGACCTTATTTGACTGCCCCATGCAATTTCCTTTTGGGAATCGTGCATCTCCTGTTTTTTCTGTTCCAGTTTTCCCTTCTCAAGATCATAAAGCCTCGCGTTCAGCACCTTCATTGCCATTTCCCTGTTTCTATGCTGGGATTTCTCATTTTGACACTGCGTAACAATCCCCGTGGGAATATGCGTAATTCTGATTGCTGAGCTTGTCTTGTTAACATGTTGACCACCGGGGCCGCTGGCCCTATAGGTGTCGATGCGTAGATCTTTGTCGTCTATTTTCACCTTAATGTCCGTGTCCACCTCGGGAAGAACGGAGACAGAAGCAAAGGAAGTGTGTCTTCTTCCGGTTGCATCGAAGGGAGAGATCCTGACCATCCGATGGATACCATGTTCGGATTTCAGGTGCCCGTATGCGTAAGGGCCAGTTACATTGAATGTAACGTTTTTGATGCCGGCTTCATCCCCAGGAAGGTATTCGATTACCCGTACCTGCATGTCCTTGTTCTCGCTCCATCGGCTGAACATCCTGAAAAGCATTTCCACCCAGTCCTGGGCCTCCGTTCCACCGGCCCCGGCATTGATTGCAACAATTGCGTTTCGTTTATCGTCCGTGCCTCCAAGTAATGACTGAAATTCCAGTTCATTAATATCTTTCTGAAGAATGTTTACGTCTTTCTCTACCTCCCTCAAAGTAGCTTCATCGTGTTCCTCAAAGGCCATTTCAGCGAGGGTTTTTCCGTCTTCAACTTCCTGGTAAAGTCTTTGCCACAGGTCGATTAGTTCTCTCAAAGAGGCCCTTTGCTGGCTTATTCGAGAGACCTCCTCCTGATCCTTCTGCCAGAAGTCAGGATTTGACATTATTTTTTCTATCTTTTTAAGTTCTTGCTCCTGATTATTCAAGTCAAAGATGACCTCTTAAGTCTTGAAGCTGATTCAAAATAAAATCAATTTTTTCCATGATTTGTTCGTTCATTCTGCACCTCCTAGGATATAGTTCACCGTAATATTCTAACCCATTAGAAAATTATTTCAAGGGGGGAGTGCGATCCCGTCATTTTTTAACTTTTCGTCTGGTGAAGAGACAGGAGGCAATTCCGATGAGAGACATGACGATAGCAACGAAGGCGAATATATCCCCGAAACGGGTATAAAACGTAAAAGGAGATTTGGAAATATCAAGAGTCGCCTTCAGGACCTCGTTGGTGAATGGGGCGCTCTGGTCAATGATATTCCCATGAATCCCTATGAATGCGCTAAGGCCCGTGTTTGCTGCCCGTATCATGGGTATCCTGTTTTCCACAGTCCGGAATGCAGCCATATGCAAATGCTGATAGGGTGCGCTCGTCATGCCGAACCAGGCATCGTTTGTAATATTTATAAGAATATTTGCCCCTTCCAGCGCATGGGCGCGGGCAAGTTCCGGGAAAATGGCCTCGTAGCATATTAAAATGCCCATGGAGAGTTTGCCTTGCCTCAAAGGGGCTACCCTGCCACCGGCAGCAAAATCGCCCGCTGCAGGAACCAGCCTGCTTACAAAGAAGAGGAGTTTTTTTAGAGGAACGTATTCTCCAAAGGGCAGAAGGTGCACTTTATCATAATACTGCGGAGGCTGGTCATTTGGCGTTACCAGATAAGCGCGGTTGTAATACTTAGGTTTTCCATCAATAAACTTATAAGCAGGGCTCCCAAAGACAATGAGCGCTCCGGATTTCCTTGCAATGGAATAAACCTTTGGTGCGTACTCTTTGTTATCCTGGAAGAAAAAGGGCAGGGACGTTTCAGGCCATACAATCAGTCCTGGTTTAAAACCGTAGGCAGAACGGGTGAGCCTTTGGTAAGTCATCATGGTCCTGGCCTGATGGGCGGGGGCCCACTTGACTGATTGGTCGATATTGCCCTGAATAATGACACTATTAACATGCAGGGGAGGCCCTTTGTCTGTTTGTTCCTGTGTGAGGCGAAAATGGCCGTATGTCAGTGTTAACCCCGCCATCAGAACTGTAAAAAGAAATTCCCATTTATGAAGGCCAAGCCCTCTCTTATGATGTCTAAAAAAGATATGGTAGATAAGAATATTTACGATAACTATCAGGAAGGACAGCCCATAGACTCCGCATAAATCAGCAATTTGAATCAGATGCAGGTTCTTGAATTGTGTGTATCCCAGTAGACACCAGGGGAATCCGGTCAGAAGGTGTGCTCGGGCATATTCAAGGCCGACCCAAAAACTTGCTATGAACAAAAGGGCAAAGCGGGATTTCTCAACATAGGCAGAAAAAATCGAAAAAACCCCAAGGTAAAGGGCCAGATAGAGACATAAAAGAAAAAGAGTGGCAGCGCTTAAAAAAGCATTCAGGTTACCGTAATGCCCGATAGCCACTACAATCCAGTATATCAGTGTCAGAAAATGGACGATTCCGACTATGAACCCCAACTTGAATGCCTTGGAAGGAGGTTCATTTTCGAGGCTTATTAGAAGCGGCACTACAGCGAACCATGCCATCCAATCCAGCCTTCCGGGCGGAAATGCTGCAGTTAGCATAGTGCCTGAAAGGACCGCAAGGAGTGCTTTTCGGGTGGAAATGGCCATGTTAGGGTCAAGACTGTTCGTCTTGCTCTTCATTGGGGGGATTGGGAAGTGCCCTGCGTGTGATAAGGACCTTGTCAATTTTACGCTGATCGGCTTTTTGCACGGTGATTTCCAGATCCTCAAATGAAATTTTTTCTTTTACGTCCGGAATTCTTCCCAGAAGGTGGATGATGAAACCTCCTACAGATTCGAATTCCCCCTTTGGGAATGTAACATTGAGATGCTCTTCCAGCTTTTCAATCTCTAACCGTGCGTCTACAAGGATGGATTTATCATTAATTATTTCCAGCATGGGGTCATCGCTATCATGTTCATCCATGATCTCCCCAACAATTTCTTCAATGATATCTTCGACAGTGATTATGCCAGCCGTACCCCCATACTCATCAGTCACTATGGCCATATGGGTTTTATCTCTTTTAAGATCTCTCAACAAATCGCCGATTTTTCGGGTCTCAGGTGCATAATACGGGTCTCTCAGGATGTCAGTGGGGATCTTGATGAGAGGATCCTTGCCCCACAACTTCAGAAGATCCTTTGCATGCAGGATACCTGCAATCTCGTCGATATTGTCGTTATGGATAGGGATTCTGGTGTGACCGCAATCGGCGACCAGCTTAATTATTTCGCCTAATGTGGAGTTGATTGGGGCCGAAGAAATCTCTGTACGGGGAATCATAATGGAATGGGCCTTTGTCTCTTTCAAATCGAGAACACCTGAGACCATATGGGATTCTTCATTGGTGATGATGCCCTTGGCCTGGCCTTCATCCATCAGTTCATGGATCTCTTCGGCGAGATCATTACTGTTGCCGAGATGTGGCTTTTTCTTGATCAGAGATTTGATAAGGCTAAAAAAGCCTTGCTCCGGATCATCTTCCAAGAATAGTTTTTTCTCCTGTTAGACGTGTATCCTGGGAACCAGAAAGGAAAATCGTAATAATATAATTTTAGTTCCCCCCGTGTTAAATGTCAAGGTTTTTGCTTTAACCAACCTCGATTTATAAATGAGAATTACTCCAAATACCGCTTGACTATTGTAGACGCCTATAATATATACCAATATCACTGAGAATGGTAAGCGGGCATAGCTCAGTTGGTAGAGTACAAGCTTCCCAAGCTTGGTGTCGCGGGTTCGACTCCCGTTGCCCGCTCCAGTTGTCTCAAAGTTTGTGTGTGGCTTGATACCCTTTTTGAGGTTGTTAACCTTACCTTGCGAATGGTTAACTTACTTCGGATTGCGGACTTGGCGTTGAATTTTTCATATCCCTGTTAAGGATTTTATGTAAAAAGACGCTTAAAATTCCAGTCTGCAGTCAGAAAGCGGGCCTCACAGCTCGCTTTTTTATTGTTTGTGGGAATCTTTTTTTGTCATTGCGGTCTATGAAATATAGAGTCTGAATATGCCACATCCCGTTGATTTGGTTACAAGAGATGTAAACCGTCTCATTGAGCCGGTACTTGATGAAATGGGCTTTGAACTGGTGGATACTGAATATCTTTCTGAACAGGGCAAATGGGTCCTCAGGATTTATGCCGATGGAGAGGGAGGTATTACGGTGGGTGACTGTGCGAGGATTAGTAAAGAAATCAGTGCCCTGATTGAAGCGAAAGATGTTTTGCAGCATGAATATGTTTTGGAGGTTTCCTCTCCTGGCCTCAATAGACCGCTCAAGAGAGAGAGAGACTTTCAGCGGGCGATTGGAAAGAAGATAAAAGTTAAAATGCTTAATCCAGTGAAGGACCGGAAAAATTTCACGGGGTATTTAAAGGCATATAAAAATGGAATATTGTATATTGAGATGACGAATGAGCTGGTTCCCCTGCCTTGGCAGGATGTGAAAAAAGCCAACCTCGTTTATGAGTTCGAAAATTGAAAAGACTTAACTTTTGGTGGAGAAGAGCGACATGGTTTCAGATTTAGCCAGAATGATTGACCAGGTAAGCCGTGAGAAGGCTGTCGAGCAAGACGTGCTTATTAAAGCGCTTGAGGAAGCAGTAAAGGCAGCGGCTCGAAAAAAATATGGCCCGGACTACGATCTGGAAGTAACTTTCAATGAGGAATTGGGGGAGATCGAAGTTTTTGAATTTAAAGAAGTGGTTGAAAATGTAACTAACGAGCATGTTCAGGTAAGCCTCGAGGAAGCGCACAGGATGGATCCCGAGTCTGAATTTGGAGACAGCCTCGGTATAAAGATGGATACGGACACGTTTGGCAGAATCGCCGCCCAGTCAGCCAAACAGGTTATAATGCAGCGATTGAAGGAGGCGGAAAGAGACATTGTCTACGATGATTTCAAAGATAGACAGGGAGAGATCATTAATGGAATTGTACAGCGATTTGACAGAGGCTCCATCATTGTAAATCTTGGCCGGACAGAGGCAGAGCTGCCGCCAAAAGAACAGGTCCCAAAGGAATCTTACAAACAGGGGGATCGGATCAGGGCATATATCCTGGATGTGAGACAATTCAGTCGCGGACCTCAGATAATCCTTTCCCGGACTCACCCAAATTTTGTATCCGCCCTTTTTGAGAATGAGGTTCCTGAAATTCCTGAGGGCATTGTTCAGGTAATGCAGGTTGCGAGAGAGCCCGGAGGCAGGACAAAGATTGCTGTTGCATCAAGGGATGCCGATGTAGATCCGGTTGGTGCATGCGTGGGGATGAAAGGGCGAAGAGTTCAGGCGGTGGTGCAGGAACTGCGGGGCGAAAAAATAGATATTGTCACCTGGCATCCTGATTCGGCCAAATTCATTTGCAATGCACTGGCGCCAGCTGAAATCATAAGGGTAATCGTTGATGAGGACAATCGCTCCATGGAAGTGGTGGTACAGGATGACCAATTATCTCTCGCCATTGGCAAGAGAGGTCAGAATGTGAGATTAGCTTCCAGATTGAGCGGGTGGAGGTTGGACGTTAACAGCGAAAGCAATTACAACCAGACCTTAAAAGACGGTTACAAATCGCTTTTAGAGTTGCCGGGAGTGGGGGAGAAAAGAGCCGCTGACCTCTATGAGGAAGGCTTCAGGTCAAGCCGCGATGTGGCTGGTGCTACGGTAGCTGACCTGGTTGTTGTTGACGGGATTAGCGAAAAGGGGGCTGCGAAACTTATTGAGAGTGCCATCCAATACATCCATGAAGAAACGGCCCGTTTGGATTCGGAAAAAAACACGGAATCTGAAGATACAGTATTGCCGGACAGTGATAAAGCTGTGAGTGAAATGGTATCCGATGGGGAAGGATAAAGGGCATATACCCATAAGAACATGTGTATCATGTGGGGCAAAACGCAATAAAAAGGAATTGATTCGGCTGGTATTAGATGCTCAGGGAGTGGTAATCAGGGATGATTCTGGCAAGGGTGAAGGTAGAGGTGCTTATGTCTGTATGAGCAAATCCTGCTGGGAGAGTCTAAGGAGGGGTAGACTTCTTAACAGGGCTTTTAAAAAAGAGGGCCCCATGGTCGTGCATGCGGGCTGCCACTTCTGTAAAAAGTTAACTTTGGGGGAGTAAATGGCGAAAGTCAGGGTCTATGAATTGGCCAAAGAACTAAGTATTGACAGCAAAGAGCTGGTAGAAAAGTTGCTCGGCGGCGGCATGAGTATCAAGAACTATATGAGTACTCTGGATGAAGATGCTGTTTTGAAGGCAAAAGAAATTGCCTCTGGCGTTGTATCTGAATTTATTGAAGAAAGAAGGATAAAACCGACCGTCATTCGTCGAAGGAGAAAAATAAAGAAGGTTGAAGCGGAAATCCCGGCAGCAAAAGCAGAGGAGGAAGCGGGTAAAGAGAGGGTCGAGGACCTAAAGCCGGAAGAACTACAGGAAGAAGACAGGTTGGGTGAAGCTGTAGCTGGCGAAGATGTTTTAGAGAAGGAAGGGCTCCCAGCGCAAAAGGCAGAACCGGAGATTCCTGCCGATAAGATCATTAGTCCTGTAGAAGAGGCCAAGGTCAAGCCAAAAAAGGGAAAAAAGAAAAAGATCGAGCGACCTGCGAAAATCATAAAACGTGCGGAAGAAGGGCCTTTAAGAGAAATCCTGGCAAAACGTGTTGAGAAAAAGGAGCCGGAGCCTCCCGCCCCAAGGCCGATACCTGTAGAACCCGTTAAGGTAACCAAGGAAGCGGCGGAAACAGGCAAACCTGAAACGCCCTCTGAGAAGAGAAAGAAAAAGAAGAAGGGCCAAAAGAAAGAGGTTGAGGTAAAAGATACATTCCGTCGGCGGAAGAGAGAGGTATATGAAAAGGCTGACCTGTATGCAGGGCGTGGCCCCAGGCGTAAGGGTAAGATGGGCGGCCGAAGGGGCAAAGAAGTTGTAAAAACAGGTAAACAGACCGAGATTACTGTTCCAAAGGCTATAAAGAGAAGGATCAAGGTTCAAGAAACCGTTACAATTGCCGAGTTGGCCAAGGCAATGGGAACAAAAGCAGTTGAGTTAATCAAACAATTGATGACCCTGGGCGTTACCTCCAATATCAATCAGCCCATAGATTTTGAATCCGCATCTGTTGTGGCGGAAGAATTTGGATATGAACTGGAATTGGATACTTTTGAGGAGGAGCACCTGTTTGCCGAAACCGAAGACCGGGCTGAAGATCTGGTACCAAGGCCACCGGTAATCACCATTATGGGGCATGTTGACCATGGAAAGACCTCTCTGCTCGACTATATAAGGAAATCCAATATCATAGGTGGAGAATCGGGTGGAATAACACAGCATATCGGAGCATATTACGTCAAGACTGAGAGTGGAGACATCGTTTTTCTTGATACTCCCGGCCATGAAGCTTTCACGGCCATGCGGGCAAGAGGTGCCAGGGTAACGGATCTCATCGTGCTTGTTGTGGCTGCGGACGATGGTGTTATGCCGCAGACGAAAGAGGCAATTAATCACGCCCGTGCGGCCGAGATCCCTATTGTTGTAGCCGTTAACAAGATTGACAAACCGGAAGCCAACCAGGAAAAGGTAAAAAGAGAATTGGCTGAGTTGGATCTTTCCCCCGAAGAGTGGGGTGGTGAAACCATCTTTGGGCATATTTCTGCCAAGACAGGGGAAGGGGTTGATGAGTTTCTGAGCCTGCTCTCGCTTCAGTCCGAAATGCTCGAACTAAAAGGCAATCCCGATAAGCCGGCAAGAGGAGTCATTATTGAGGCAAAACTGGACAAGAGTAAAGGTCCTGTAGCAACGGTTCTCATTAAGAATGGAACCCTCCGCAAAGGCGATCATTTCATCTGCGGGGAAAAATACGGCAGGGTGAGGGCCATGCTTGATCAGAGGGGAAAAAAGATGAAATCTGCAGGTCCGGCCATGCCGGCAGAGATATATGGCATATCGGGTGTGCCCATGGCGGGGGATGAGTTCATCGGTGTTCAGGATGAAAAAACTGCAAAACAGGTGATTGAGCACCGCAAGGAGAAGAGTCAGAGGCAGGTAGTCGGAAGAAAGGGTTTGGTCAGCCTTGAGGACCTTTTTGAAAGGATAAAGGAAGGGGATGTAAAGGAGCTCAACATCGTTCTGAAGACAGATGTTCAGGGCTCACTCGAAGCGGTTGGCGATTCCCTGGTCAAGCAAAGTACAGAAGAAGTCAAACTTAACATAATACATTCTGCAACAGGCGCTATAACAGAATCAGATGTGATGCTTGCTTCTGCATCAGGAGCCATTATTATCGGTTTCAATGTGAGGGTGAATCCCAGAGTCAGTGATGTTGCCGAAAAGGAAAAAGTAGACATCCGGTACTACGATGTAATTTATAACGTGGTAAAGGACATTCGTCTGGCAATGGCGGGTCTCCTTGAACCGATTTATAAGGAGAATGTCATCGGCCGCGCCGATGTCAAGGAGGTATTTCGTATTCCAAAAGTGGGGTCAATTGCAGGTTGTTACGTTACGGACGGTCATGTCGTGCGAAATGCAAATGTGAGGCTCCTGCGTGACGATGTGGTTGTATTTGATGGCAAGCTCGCTTCGCTCAGAAGATTCAAAGAAGATGCCAAAGAAGTCCAGACCGGATATGAATGCGGTATAGGCCTGGAAAGCTTTCAGGATATCAAATCAGGAGATGTGTTCGAGGTTTACGAGATTGAGGAACTGGAAGCGGAGCTGTAAAAATGGTGGTTGGCAGCCTGAAGATAGAATTTCGCTTAACTGACAATCGATCTCTCAAAGGAAAGCGAAAAGTGGTCAGGAGTATGGTGGATAAGGTTAAATCCAGGTTTAATGCGTCTATTGCGGAAGTCGGCTCCAACGATAAGTGGCAGAAGATCGAGTTGGGAATCAGTGCAGTGGGAAATGACCGGCGTCATATCGATTCCTCTCTAAATCATATTCTCAGTTTCCTTGAGTCTCTTTATCTCGCAGAAATTGTGCATACTGAAATGGAGATTTTCAATGTGTGAAGTGATTAACCCTTTAAATGATTGAATATTGAATATTTAAGGAATTCTTTCCATTGTAACTCCGGTTTCAGACATGAAATTGTTAAAGCGTTAGGAATTTAGGCGTAAGCCTTTTATAAAATCCTTACGGATAAACTCCACCCGGACTTATTGAGAAGTTACGGCTGGCCTTTTACACTTTAGGCATTTTAGGCACTTTAGTTCACTTCCCCGCTGCAAGCGGGATAAATAGGCACTTCTTTTAGGGTTTCACATGTTAGCTGGTAAACGCTCAGCGAGAGTCGGCGATCAGATCCAAAAGGAGGTTTCAATCCTTCTTCTTGAAAGGGTCAAAGATCCCAGGGTAAAAGGCGTCACAGTAACCGGAATCCGCCTTAGTGATGATCTTAAAATGGCCAGGATCTATTACAGTGTGATGGGTTCAAAGGATCAGGTGGAAAGCGCTCAAGCAGGCTTAGACAGTGCCAAAGGTTTTATCAAGAGGCAGATCGGCCAACGAATGGGGTTGAGGTATGTTCCCGAAATCACATTCGTCCATGACTCATCTCTCGAGAATGGCAGCTACATGGACAAGCTCTTTGTTGAAATAGGACTGGATAAAGAGAACGAAAGTGTCTGATTCAGATTCATCATTTTCGAATTTCGAGACATCGCTAAAAAGGATTGTTTCGACGCTTAATGATGGGGGTTCTTTTCTCATTACGACTCATAGGGATCCTGATGCTGACGGCATTGGTTCAATGCTCGCCCTTGGCAAGGCACTGCTTAACGTTGACAAGGATGTTGTTCTCTGGACCGAGGCACCGGTACCTCCTCCTAATAACCGGTTAAAAGGCGCTGACAGTATTGTTCAGTACATTGATCCTGAAAGAGATTTTGATGTTGTAGTGGTCCTGGATTGCGCTGAAATAGAAAGGGCGGGGCAGTTGCAGGGCAATCCTGGAAAACTCAAGCCGTTAATTAATATTGACCATCACGAAACAAATAGCTTCTTTGGTGATTTGAACTTAGTCGATGTTAATAGCTCATCAACCGGTGAGCTGATCTTCAAAGTTATAAAACTGGGAGGTTTTCCGATAGATCGTGATGTAGCGGGTAACGTCTTTGCTGCCATTCAGGCCGATACGGGTTCATTCAGGTATGATAACACATCTCCCACATGCTTGAGAATCGCAGCAGAGATGATGGACTATGGCGCCAGTCCCTGGAAAATATCACGGGAAGTGATGGATGGATACAACCTTTCCCGGTTGAGGCTGCTGGAAATGGCCCTCGGCACCCTTGAATTTCACCATGCAGGCAAGATAGGGGTGATGACGATTCTTCTCGGGATGTTTTCAAAGGCCGGGGCAGGCCCGGAGGATAGTGAAAGATTTGTGGACTATCCAAGGTTCGTATCAGGAGTTGAAATAGCTGTTTTGATTCGCCAGACAGGTGAAAATGATTACAAGTTCAGCCTGCGCTCCAATAGCCGGGTAAATGTGGCGCAATTGGCCAGCCGATTCGGAGGAGGGGGACATGCGAAGGCAGCAGGAATCGATTGTCATGGATCCATCGGGCCCTTAAAGGAGGATTTTTTGAGAGAGGCTGTTCAGCTTTTAGATGGAATACCCAATTGATGGGATACTCTTAATTGATAAACATGAAGGCGAAACCTCCTATGATGTGGTGAAAAGGGTTAAGCACGCCTTCAACGCACGCAAGGCCTTAAAAGTGGGCCATGCCGGGACATTGGATCCGTTTGCCACCGGATTACTGATTATTCTCCTGGGCCAGGGAACCAAGCTCTCAAATTTTTTAATGGCCGGGGAAAAAAAATACCTGGCCACAATGAGGCTGGGAGTTGAAACAGATACATTGGATCCCACAGGCCGGGTGGTTAAAACAAGTGTAGTGCCTCAACTGACACCCGCAGAAATCCGGAGTAAGGCTAAGGCCTTTGTTGGAAATATCGAGCAGACGCCCCCCAGGTTTTCTGCTGTCAAATATAAGGGAACCCGAGCCTACAAGCTGGCGCGCAAGGGACTGGATGTAGATCTCAAGAAGAGAATCGTCACCGTATACTCTCTTCAAATTATGTCTGTGCAACTGCCGGATGTCACAATGGAGGTGACCTGTTCCAGGGGGACCTATATCAGGAGTCTTGCGGCCGATATGGCGAGGGAGTTGGGACCTGGCGGACATCTTATTTCCTTGAGAAGAATTGCCATCGGGTCTTTTGAAGTAAGAAATGCCCTTAGTTCCAGTGTGCTCTTACAAACAGGGGCTCGCTCTTTGTTAAGGGACAAAATAATCCCTCTCAGGGCGGCCCTCCCCGACATGTACGAAATACAGGTAGGGGAGCCGCTTGCGAAAAAGGTCAGAAACGGCTACCAGCCAACCTTGAAAGAGCTGAACAAGGGCTTAAGTGCGCCTGACTGCAAAGACGGTTATGTCAAACTAATGAGCGCTGATGACCTCGTGGCTATCATGAAGCTCAAAGAGAACGGAGGAATTGGTTATGAAAGGTTAAAGATAGAGAGGGTATTTTCATGATACCTTTTGTTGTACATAGCAAGCGGCTAAAGTGCCTTTTACATAAAAAAATTACAGGAGGAAAGAAAAGTGGTTTTGACACCAGAAGTTAAAAGAGAAATTATTGATCGGTTCCAGGCTAATGAAAAAGATACGGGTTCACCTGAGGTTCAGATCGCCTTGCTCAGCAGTCGAATCAGGTATCTTACTGATCATTTTAAGGTGCATAAGAAGGATCACCATTCTCGAAGAGGGTTGTTAAAATTAGTGGGTCAGAGACGGAGACTACTCAATTACCTGAAGAGAAAGGATGTGGAAAGATATCGCACCACAATTAAAGAGCTCGGAATTCGAAAGTAGAAAGGGGAATCGGGAGATTCCTGAACACTTAAATTCTAATCAATGAAAGGATATATTAGATAATGATAAAAAACAGTTCAATAGAAATTAATGGTAAGAGCCTGCATGTGGAGACAGGTCGTATTGCCAAGCAGGCAAATGGCTCTGCCGTTGTAACGCTTGGAGAAACAGTCGTATTGGTGACAGCCGTGTCCACCGATCAAATTCGAGAGGGGATAGACTTTCTCCCTCTGACCGTTGAATATCAGGAGATGTCTTATGCCGGTGGGAGAATTCCCGGAAATTTTTTTCGCAGGGACATGGGGAGACCAGGTGAAAGTGAAACCCTGACTTCCCGCTTGATAGACAGGCCCCTGAGGCCGCTTTTCCCGGACAATTACTACTATGAAACACAGGTGATTGCCACGGTGCTCTCAACAGATAAGGAAAATGAGGCCGATGTGTTAGCCATGCTGGGCGCCTCAACAGCGCTTGAAATATCGGATATCCCCTTTGCCGGACCTATCGCCGGAGTTCGCGTGGGAAGAGTGGACGGCAGGTTTATTGCCAACCCCACACTCAGTGAGCAGGTGGAAAGTGATATCAACCTGATTGTAGCATGCAACCGCTCTGGTATTACAATGGTGGAAAGCGGAAGCCTTTTTGTTTCAGAGTCTGATATGATTGAGGCAATTTTTTTCGGACACGAAGCTATGCAGCCCATGCTTGATATGCAGGAAGAGCTTAAGAATGAGATCGGCAAACCAAAAAGGGTCATTCCAACAGAAACTGTCAATGAGGAACTCCGGAAAAAGGTCAGTGAGATGGGGGCCCCCCTGCTCCAGGATGTCGTCACGACAGCCGACAAAATGCTGAGGCAGGAGAAAGGAAGACAGGTACACAATAAGATTCAGGATGCTTTGAACGAAACTTACGAGGACATGGGGTCAGAGATTCGTGAAGCGGTACATGCTCTGGAAAAGAAGATGGTACGACAAATGATTCTTGAGGAGGGGAAAAGAATTGATGGCCGGTCTTTCACTGAGGTCAGGCCAATAGAATGCGTGGTTGGTCTTTTGCCTCGCGTACATGGCTCTGCCCTTTTTACCCGTGGCGAGACACAGGGCATGGTTTTAACCACCCTGGGGACTGAAAAGGATGAGCAACGGATGGAATCTATTTACGGAGATCATTTCAGGTCATTCATACTTCATTATAATTTTCCACCCTATAGCGTTGGCGAGGCCAAGAGACTAAGCGGTCCGGGACGAAGGGAAATAGGGCATGGCGCACTTGCACGAAGAGCACTTATACCAGTGCTGCCTCAAAAAGAAGATTTTAAATACTCCATTCGGGTTGTATCTGAAATACTTGAATCCAATGGCTCTTCTTCTATGGCCAGTGTTTGTGGTGGCTCTCTTTCCCTCATGGATGCCGGTGTGCCCATAAAAGAACCGGTTGCCGGTGTGGCCATGGGCCTCGTGTCAGACGGTAATAAGGTTGTAGTGCTGACGGATATTATCGGGGATGAAGACCACTACGGGGATATGGATTTCAAGGTAACCGGCACGCGCGACGGGATTACGGCCCTGCAGATGGACATAAAAATCGAGGGTATTTCGAGGGAAGTGTTGGAGCAGGCCCTTGATCAGGCAAAAGAGGGCAGGGTTTTCATCCTGGATGAGATGAACAAGGCAATATCGAAATCAAGGGACCATGTTTCAGAATATGCGCCGATTATCAGCACCATTAAGATCAAACCGGAAAAGGTCAGGGTCCTTATCGGCCCCGGAGGCAAGACGATCAGGGAAATCACCAATACCTCCGGTGCAAGAATCGATGTGGATGATGAAGGAACGGTTACAATTTCCGCTGCTGACGGAGAATGCTCTGACGCTGCCATTAGAATGATCAATGAAATCATTCAGGAGGCCGAGGTCGACAAGCTTTACATGGGAAAAGTAGTAAAGATTATGGACTTTGGCGCTTTTGTGGAGATTTTTCCCGGCACAGATGGCCTGGTCCATATATCACAACTGGCGCGGGAAAGAGTTGAGAAGGTTACTGACGTGCTTAACGAAGGAGATGAAGTCCTTGTAAAGGTTCTCGAAGTTGATAATAATGGAAAGATACGTCTTTCACGCAAGGCCGCTTTAGGTGAGAGCCTGGACAATGTATCATAAGACAGTATTAAAAAACGGTGTAAGAATTATCTCCGAGCAATTAGAGCATCTGCGATCTGTTTCCCTTGCTATCTGGGTAGATGCAGGGTCCCGTGATGAAGTGAAGTCAGAAAATGGTATTTTTCATTTTACCGAACACATGATTTTCAAGGGAACCGAGAATCGCAGCAGTCTTCAAATTGCCAAGGAACTGGATGCCATCGGAGGCCTGTCCAACGCCTTTACAGGCAAGGAGAATACCTGCTTCCACGCCAGGGTTCTTGGAGAACATTTTGAGCATATAGCAGATATTTTATCTGATATTTTTTTGCACTCAACCTTTGGTGTTGATGACCTGGAGCGGGAAAGGCAGGTGATACTCCAGGAAATCAGCATGGTGGAAGATACACCGGACGATCATATTCATGTGCTGTTCAACCGCCTTTTTTGGGCTGACCACCCTATAGGCATGCCCGTTCTCGGTAATGAAAAAACAGTATCTGCCATTGAAAGAGAAACCATCCTCAAATATATCAATAAATTCTATGTTCCTGAGAGAATCCTGGTTGCCGGGGCAGGGAATGTGGATCACCAATCAATGGTTTCCTATTTTGAACCGCTTTTTTCGCAGTTGGAGGCAGGAAACTCGAATCCCAGAAATGATATTCCCCGGTCCAACGCGAGTGTTTCTGTCAAATACAGAGACCTGGAACAGGTTCATATCTGCCTCGGCGGGGAGGCGCCTTCTCAGACAAGTGACAGGAGATTTGCCTGCGTAATATTAAATACAATCCTCGGGGGAAATATGAGTTCCCGCCTGTTTCAGGAGATCCGGGAAAACCGGGGGCTTGCCTATTCTGTCTATTCCTTTCTTTCTTCCTACATTGATGCAGGTCTTTTGGGCGTTTACGTGGCGACAGATTCCCAAAATGTGAACCCTGTACTCGAGGCAATTAAAAACGAGATAAAAAAGATCTGCAAAGGAGAAATTTCCAAATCCGACCTGGCCGCGGCCGTGGACCATTTGATTGGTGGCATCTATTTATCATCTGAAAGCGCTGACAACCGGATGATGCGTATCGCGAAGAATGAATTCGTGTTCCAGAAATACGTGAGCTATGAGGAACTGGTGTCCAAATTGCAGCAGGTCACAGTGGACGAAGTAGTTGAGGTTGCAAGCGATATATTTCAGGACGGCACAGTCTCACTTTCTACACTTGGCCCGATCAAGGAAGATGATCTCGATACAAGCAATCTTCAAATTTAGTGCCTATTTATCCCGCTTGCAGCGGGGAAGTGAACTAAAGTGCCTAAAATGATCTAAAGTTATAAGTAACTGCTCAATATGCTGGGGCAGCATAAAAGGCTCACGCCTAAATTCCTAACCCGGAGTTTACCCGTAAGGGTTTTATCCACAGTTGCCTTGAACGAATGACAATGGCTCTATAGCCTTTTCGCTTCCAGCCAGTAGGGTTTTTAGACCGGAGGGGAGTTTAGGCGTAAGCCTTTTATAAAATCATTTTGGCCTCCGGCCCGTAGTTCCTACGCCCAGAGGGATAAACCCCGCCCGAACTTTCTGAGAAGTTACGAAAATGGATAAATATAACCTCAATTGAGTCAAACTCAATTAGAGTATAGGGGCTTGTTTCTATCAACTTTAGGCACTTTAGTTCACTTTAGACACTTCCCCGCTGCAAGCGGGATAAATAGGCATTTTTTATTCAGAGAGGTCACAGGTGGAGACAATACCAGTCAAGGTCAGAAGACTGGAAGATGGTAACAATATGCCATTACCTGTCTATGAGTCACAAGGTTCCTCCGGCATGGATATCAGGGCCGCTGTCAAGGAACATGTTTTACTCAAACCAGGTGAAATAAAACTTATTCCCACAGGACTGGCGGTGTCCGTACCACCTGGATATGAGGCCCAGATCAGGCCGCGAAGTGGCCTTGCGCTTCATCATGGCATTGGGATGGTGAATTCACCGGGGACCATTGATTCTGATTACAGGGGAGAAATAGGCATTATTATGATCAACTGGGGAACTGAGCCGTTTGCAATAAAAAGCGGAGACCGGATCGCCCAAATGGTCTTTTCCAGGGTGTATCGGGCCGATCTTGTGGAGGTGAATGATCTTGATGCAACCTCCAGAGGGCATGGGGGTTTTGGGCATACGGGATTGAAGTGATCTAAAGCCTGCCCTGGCGCTATGTTAT
>JAIWDV010000007.1:0-17717 GCA_048632525.1 Bacteroidales bacterium
TATTTGCTTATAGAAATATTTTCCCTTGGAATCAGCAACATCTATTCCCATAGCCAAATTGTATTTACACAAATAATAAAGACGAAGAATTTTTAGTTCGTCATAATTGACTTCCCCGTGAAATGTATCATAAACTGGTTTTAACAGGTCAGGGCCAAGCATTTCAAATGTTTTAGTGACAAGGGTTTTCTGGTCAGGTGGTATTGTTGAAAGCGCTAATAATCCATCTGATCTGACTGCATTCCCTTCCTGCAGATACTTGAATAAGTGATCTATAACCGTACCCTGCTTAATGTTATAATCGGTCATTATTTTGTTAACAGAATGTCCGGAATTGTATGCTTCTCCGATGACAATATATCTTTTCTTGCGAATAGAAGCTTTGGCGCTTGTCTTTGCTTTCTTTTTTCCCTTTGGTCTTTCTTCAATCTGATGCGCATGGCAATATTCTTTAATGATATTCAAGAAGTGAAAGCCATATTTCTCGCATTTTATTGCCCCGACACCATGAATATCCAACAAAGTGTCCCCGGTTTGTGGGAAAAAGATGGCCATTTCCACCAGCGTCTTGTCTGAAAAAATCACGTAAGGCGGCACATCAGCCTCGTCCGCTAAAGCCTTCCTTTTTTTCCGAAGTGCATCAAACAGATCTCTGTCATAGTCCGGATCGGTTTGCTTTTCAGTGGTTTCGTCCTCCTGTTCATATTCGAGCATCCCAAGAACGGTTTCTTTCCCTTTTAAAACATCCCATGCCTTTTCCGTGAGTTTTAAGCTCCCGAACTCCATATCCTGAACAATGAGGCCTTTCTGGGTAAACTGTCGAGACAGATGGAACCACTGTCTTTTTGAATATTCCCGCCCAATTCCGTAAGTGGACAGATGTTGATGTCCAAAACTTAATACCTTCTTTGCCTTTGAGCTGCGAAGCACATCAATAATATGGCCTGCGCCAAACATCTCACCGGTTCGTCTTAGGCAGGACAGAAATTTTTGAGCAGGAATGGTTATATCCACGAGATCTCTTTTCCCTGCCTTGCAATTGTCACACATATTACATTCTGAAGCCGGATATGTTTCTCCAAAATAGTCCAGAAGAGGGATACGGCGACACACTTCGGTTTCAACCAAACGCAACAGGGCGTTTAGATGAATAATCGCCACCCGTTGTTCGTGGGTCTCTTTCTTATTGATAAAATATTTGATTTTCTGGATATCTCCATAACTGAACAACAATAGACAATCGGACCGGAGACCATCGCGTCCGGCCCGTCCGATTTCCTGATAATAACTCTCAATAGTTTGCGGTAGATCATAGTGAACCACAAAGCGGACGTCTGGTTTATCAATCCCCATGCCAAAGGCAATAGTTGCTACAATAATTTGTGCATCATCCCTGATAAAGCGCTCCTGGTTTTCATTGCGCTCCCTATCCGTCAGCCCTGCATGATAGGGCCGCACGGAAAAGCCTTCGCTTCTTAAGGCCTCATAAAGATCATCTACCTGCCTGCGGGAAAAACAGTAGACAATCCCGGACTGATTCGGGAATTTTTTAATGAATTTAATGGTTTGATCAAGGGGATTGTATTTAGTAACGATCTGGATAAAGAGGTTTTTTCTGTCAAAACTGTCAATAAATTCATTGGAGGCGTCAAATCCAAGGTTAGCCTTAATATCCTCTCTTACCCTTGGCGTTGCCGTGGCTGTAAGTGCAATACAGGCTGCCTTTGGAAAACGATCTCTAACTTGAACCAGTTGCCGATATTCCGGCCGGAAATCGTGTCCCCACTGGGAAATGCAGTGGGCTTCGTCAATGGTCAGGCAATCCACCTCTACGGAAGAGAGCATCTCTAACATGTTTGCCTTTAACAATGCCTCTGGAGCCAAATAGAGTAATTTGACCGCTCCCCGCTTTATCCGATCCACATTGCGCCGGTATTCCCCAAGAGACAGGGAGCTGTTCAAGAATACCGCGGAAACGCCCATTTGCACTAATTGTTCCACCTGATCCTTCATTAACGAGATCAGAGGAGAAACAACAATGGTTAGTCCCTCAAAGATGAGGGCCGGAAGTTGATAGCAGAGGGATTTCCCGCCCCCGGTTGGCATAATGACCAATGTATCATTCTTCTGCAGGACATTTTCGATGATATCAGCCTGAAGAGGTCTGAACTCATCATAACCGAATACATGTTTAAGAATGCGTTCTGCCTTATCCATCATAATCAAGTCCTGCTTGAATAATTCGTAACGTCTCGGAATTGTAACTTCTCAAAAAGTGCGGGCTTTCAAAACCGGATAAAGGTCTTGAGCGAATGATAATGGCTCTATAGCCTTTCGGAGTTTAGGCGTAAGCCTTTTATAAAATCCTTACGGATAAATTCCACCCGGACTTTTTGAGATGTTACTCGGAATTCATACAACTTATTGAAATCATAAATATTTACTGAGGCTTGGTAATCTTGCTTCTCACATGGAATAAAGTTCAAATGACAAAATCCAAATATCAAATCAAATCCAAAACCCCAATGTCAAAATGTTGTAACTCAATAAGAGCGCTCACAACCGAATTAATGCCTTAAGCGAGTGACAATGGCCGTACATCCTTTCGGAGTTTAGGCGTGAGCCTTTTATAAAATCCTTACGGATAAACTCCACCCGAACTTTTTGAGAAGTTACTGAACGCCTACAAAAAGTCCAAAGTTTTTTTACAAAAGTATAGGCACCCTTGATTGTTGAGTCCATTTCTATGGACAATAGGAATGCACAATGATATAGAAATCACATTGTAGTCAAGCAACTTTAGTTTTCCCAGCCATCGGTTTTGCGGCAGAAGCTCAATCGGCGCCGAGCTATAATAAATAAGTGGCTTTGAGTTATCGATTAGCACGCCGAAGGCGTACCACAACTTTAGTTCACTTTAGTCACTTCGAACTTTAGATCACTCAGTTATGTGTGAAGACAATGAAGACAATCGGGCATCCTTATAAAGCAAACCGCCTCAAGGAATACATTGACAGGTTTTCCGAGGTGAAAGTCCTTGTAATAGGTGATATCATCTTAGACGAGTACGTCTGGGGTGATGTTTCCAGGATTTCTCCGGAAGCTCCGGTCCCTGTTGTGGAAGTCAAGCGCGACACCAGAATGCTGGGTGGCGCAGCGAATGTGATCCATAATATCGCAACCCTTGGGGCAAGGCCTACCCTTTGTGGGGTAGTGGGCCAGGACCGCACTGGCAAAGTAATAATAAACGAACTCAATAACATGGGGCTGACCTCCGATGGGATCGTGTTAGAGCAGGGCAGGCCAACGAGCATAAAGACACGGGTTGTGGCACGGAATCAGCAGGTGGTTCGCTTTGACCGCGAGACCCGAACAGATATCAGGCCTGAAAGCATAGAAAACCTTCTGACTTTTATCGGAGAAAACCTTGATAGACTCGATGCCATCGTGGTGGCCGATTATGGTAAGGGTGTGATTTCTGCCTCACTGATGAAGGGCCTGAGAAAATTGATCCAGTCCGCCGCAGGTGAATCGGTCAAAATTGCCGTTGATCCCAAGACAGGCAATTTCGAATATTATCATGGGGTTGATGTAATCACCCCAAACCATCATGAGGCAGGGATATTCTGCCGTTTTGAGATCGTGGATGAAGAAACGCTGGTGCGGGCCGGCAAACAGATGCTCAAGGAACTCAACTGTCGCTCCGTGCTTATCACCCAGGGGAAAGATGGAATGACACTTTTTGAAAACGGTGGAGAGATAATTCATATTCCAACCGTTGCCAAAAATGTCTTTGATGTGACAGGAGCTGGTGATACGGTTATCGGCACGTTTTCTCTGGCGCTGGCTTCCGGGCTTGACTTAAAATCTGCGGCTGTATTATCAAATTACGCCGCAGGTATTGTGGTTGGTGAGGTAGGAACTTCCACTGTCAGTGCAGAGGAATTGAAAAAACTTATAGTCAATAGTCAATCAGGAGCGAAGCGACAACCATGAGCCAACCCCATGAGCCGGATCCTGTCAAGCTCATCTCAAGTTTGTTCTCGCCTGAGAAAGAGATAATTGATACGGTCGTCGGGGAACTATCGAAGATAATTGGTTTAGTAGACTGGATCAGCCCTGAACTCCTTTTCGACCGTACTAAATATTATGCCAGGGAAATGGGATGGCCGCTCCACCGCCGTTTCATATCCTTTTCCCAACTGGTCCCTGCTGATCATCTTGTTGAGATAAAGCTAAAAACAAACGGGATTGAAGAGCAATATCGCCGGGAGGGAAACAGGTTGGTCAACATTGACCCCGGTCTTATATCTCCTGAAAGGTTAATCCTGGCTACGGGAAAGAACTATGTGCACCGCGTCTATCTGTCAAAAGGGATTTATGCAGACCTCACGTTGATTTTCCGGAAGGGAAGCTTCAGGCCGGTTAAGTGGACATACCCCGATTATGCAACTCCGGAACTCATCGGGATTTTTAATGAAATCAGAAAAAAATACATGGAACAGTTGAGGGGGATGAAACGCCTTGATTAAGAGCATGACGGCATACGGCAGGGGGGAGTATCATCTGGGTGATACACAGTTTACTGCGGAGACAAGGTCGCTCAATAATCGTCATCTGGATATCATTCTCCGGATTCCAAGAAATTACCAGGTCCTCGAGAAGGAGCTCAAAAACACAATCTCTTCCAGGATCAGGAGGGGCCGCGTAGAAGTGTCTGTGCAAATAGAAAACAACGGTGAAGAACCCCCTTACAGCCTTGAGCTGAATGTGCCTCTGGTAAATTCCTATTTCAAGATTTTGCATCAACTGGCCGAACAGTTTGACCTTGACAAAAAAATCCAGGTTGACTCCCTTTTACAGATGAAGGATGTACTTCTTTTCAGGCCTGAAGAGGTCGACATGGATAAACTAAGACCTGGATTCCAGCATGTCGTGGAGCAGGCCCTTGATTCTCTTGACATGATGAGGGTCAAAGAGGGAGAGGCTATTGAGGCCGATTTTGTAAAAAGACTCGATCTGTTGGAAGAGTATGTCAATGAGGTGGATAGACGGGCTCCCATTGTTGTTGAGGAATACAGGAAAAGGCTTAAGGATAGGATCGATCATATCATTGGGGATGTAGCTTTGGATGAGAGCCGGCTCGCCCAGGAGGTGGCGTTTTTCGCCGAAAAATCGGATATTACAGAGGAAATTGTGCGAACCAGGAGTCACTTGAAACAATTTCGTGAATACCTCTTAATGGATGACGCCCTGGGGAGAAGGCTGGATTTTCTGATTCAGGAAATCAATAGAGAAGTGAATACGCTCAGTTCAAAGGCATCTGATGCACTTATTTCCAAGGTGGTCGTGGAAATGAAAGCAGAGCTTGAAAAATTGCGAGAACAGGTTCAGAACGTGGAATGAAAGGAGATATCCATGAGCCCCAAGCTTGTCAATATTGGTTTTGGAAACTCGGTTGTTTCCAGGCGAGTCGTTGCTATTATTTCTCCAAACGCCGCTCCCATTAAGAGGCTACGTGACGAGGCCAGGGATGAGAAACGGCTGATCGATGCCACCCAGGGAAGGCGCACCAGATCGCTGATTATTACGGATAGTAATCACGTAATACTGTCAGCAATTCAGTCTGAAACTATTGCCCAGAGATACAGTCCCAATTGTACGTTAAGCGGGGAAGAAATCGAAGAATAGATATGTCAGGTAACCTCTTTGTAATTTCTGCACCGTCCGGGGCAGGGAAATCTACCATCATCAAGGCCCTCAAAGAGAGAATCGAAGGCCTTGGGTATTCCATCTCCCATACCAGCCGCAAGCCCAGGGGTAATGAAAATGATGGCATCGACTATCACTTTTTAAAAAAAGAGACCTTCAGGAGTATGATCGATGCGGGGGCATTTGTGGAGTGGGCTCAAGTTTATGATGATCTATACGGCACATCCTTTTCAAGCCTTGATGAACAGACCGCCTCGGGGCTTGACGTTCTGCTGGATCTGGATACCCAGGGCGCAAAAAACATCAAGAAACATTTCAAAAATAGCGTGCTTATCTACGTGCTACCGCCATCTCTGGATGTCCTGGAAAAACGGCTGATGGCGCGCGGAACGGATGCTGAAACAGTCATAAAATCGAGAATGAAAAAGACCTCCAGTGAGATCAAACAATGCGTGTGGTATGATTATATAATCGTAAATGATGACCTGGAAAAGGCCATCAAAGAAGCCCAGGCCATTATCATGTCTGTGCGATGCCGAACTGATCAACAAGCACCGATAGTGAAAGAAATGTTTGACGTTTCATTTTCCTAACCTGCCTATCATTCCAGTCCAATTCTATTGAAGCCAAAAGAACCTACACAAATCGAAGAAAAGATTTAAAGCCCCTGATTTACTATGATACTTAGGAGTTTCTCACAGCTATGATTAGGGAGAAAATAACTTCCCCTGCCTCACGTCTGTTCGGCCTGTCTCGTCCGGGTCTTTTTCAATGGAAAGGATCTCCCCTTTCAAAAAGTACCGATCAAACAGGCGATTGAAATCGGTCCAGGCCCCTTCCCGCCTGTCTTTTTCCATAAAATGGCCCAACCCGTTTATCTTTGCATCCAGATCATCAATCATGTGAAGGGCAAAGGCCTCCAAAAACTTTGGCCTTTTAGGAGATCCGAATTCATACTGGCCGTGGTGGCTGAGTATCAGGTGTTTCAGTCGGGCGGCCAGTTCCTGGGGAAAACTCTTTAGTCCCCTTAGCTTTTCATCCACCATGACCACTCCCAGCACCACATGGCCAAGTAGTCTCCCTTCATCCGTGTAATCGATCTGGAGATAGGCCTTTAATTCCCTTATCTTTCCTATATCGTGTAAAAATGCTCCTGTTAGCAGCAGTTCCCTGTCCAACCGGGGATAATGCTCCGCCACTCGTACAGACATCTGGCACACTGACAAGGTATGCTCCAGCAGGCCACCTGTGTATGCGTGATGAAAATTCTTTGCCGCCGGTGCTTTTTCAAACAAAGAAACGAACTGCTTATCAGCGAAAAAACGGTCAATGAGCGCCTTCAGGTGGACATTTTGCAGGCCACTCAGGAGATCCCTGAGAGCCTTCATCATCTGTGCGGTATTTCCAGGGGCAGATTCCAGGAAAATGCCGTGATCAACTTCTCCTTTCAAGGGGGCCAGCTCTGAAACAGTGATTTGTATCTGGCCCCGGTAGGACTCGGCATTTCCCTCTACTTCAAGGATATCTCCCTGATGGAATAGGGCGGAGTACTCTTCAGCCCTCTCCCATACCTTGGCCCCCACCTCTCCGGTTCGATCGGTCAGGGTAATACTAATGAAGGGTTTTCCGTTTCGGGTTTTTGCCAGTCTTTTTTCCTTGACCAGGTAATGGCCTCTGACCGTATCTTTCTCCGTGATGTCCTTGATCCAGAGGTGTGGCCTTTCTTCAGGGTCTTTAGTCATCAAAATCCCCTGCAGGGCCTTTGTCCACATCTAATTTGGATGCCCGTTCATGAATCTGGTTCTCAGTCCATTCAGAAGGGTCCTCAATGCGGGTGGCTTTTGGTCCCGGATCATAGGAATCTGCCTTTAGAATAGCATCAATAGCCAGGGGTGCTGTATCACTGGCATTAAATACATCAGTGAGCAGCTCATAAACAAAGTCCTCCACGCCTTTTGCCATCCTTTCCCGCACATCACGGGGCAGGCCCAGGAGCTTATTTTCAAAGGGGAGGTTGAGCTTTTTGTAATTCCCGCCCTTAAGGCCGTTTCCATTGGCATACTCAACCATCTCAGCCCACATATCTACTGTCATCCCTTCATCTGGCATCTTAACAAATTCTCCGTTTTCATCCAAAAGGGCGTTGCCGTATTCATTGACCTTCACCCCCCATGTAATCATCTGGAGTGCAGTAGCGACATTGGCTTTTGTGGTATGGGTCGTTTGCGCGATGTCCCTGAGACGCTCGGAATTGTTACCCGAGGTCCCGTGCTGGGCCCCTGATACCTTATATTTTGCCAGGGCATTATGGATCTCTGTTGTCAACGATATCTGGATACCCTTATCGCTGGCCTCAATGCCGTGGGTGGTTCCATTGTTTAGGGCGATCCAGTCGGGAAAAATATCGTGAGCGTTGAGACCCTGTATCAAGAAGAGCGCTTCATCAGCCGTTGAAAGACCTTCCTTCCCCTTTATTTCACCGACCTCAGTCTCATATCCGGCCCAATTGGGTACATAGGGATTAAGGGCGATATTTGCCAGGAGGTTTTCGTCATCAGGCAGGTGTGAGGCATCAATAGCAATTGAAGTAATGCCCGCGTCGAACAGGGATGGGATTTCGGTCCTGGCCGTTTCCACATCCTTATCGCCCTTGATGCCGTAATGATCCGCATGTATGGCCACAGGCACGGTGATTCCCAGTTCATTGCAAACCGCATCCACCTGCCGTGCCATGTTCCATAAATTAACCCCACAATAAGCACTTGCTCCCCCCTCGGATTTGGCAATTTCAATGATTATGGCCGCATTTGCTCGCTGTGCCGCCATGAGAGCCCCACGAATCACAAAGTGATTTCGCCCGTTGGCCGCGATGGTCATGGCCTTCCCTTTCTCGAGCATGGCCCTGTCTATAACCTTGCCACTCACAATCAGGGCCCTGGAATTAGGGAATAATTGGGTAATATTTGGTGGACGACCGATCCCAAGCGCTTTTTCAAATTCCGGGGATGCCTTTCCTTTTTGAAATGTCATAAGAAATCTCCTTTCCTCTTTTATAAAGGTTAGCGGGTTAGCCGTGTTAATTGTTAGGTCAACAACCGTTTATTGTCAAGTGTGATTTCTGGCCCACAGCAATTCTAAATTCCCGTATTTTAATAAAACCTCTTGCGCTAAATATTTATAAATCCTATTATCACCCGCTAAAGCCAATCGTATTGGACGATTGGAAATATTTATAGCGTTTATGCCCACTTACCTGAAATTTGACTTTTACATCAGCGGAGACCAGTTATGAAGAAAAAAATACTTATCGGATTCGGGATTTTGATTGTCCTTTTCCTCTGGGCAGGTATTTCCATCTATCCTGATTGGCTGTGGTTCGAGAACCTTGATTTTGCGCCGGTTTTTTGGACTATGCTTTTGAGCAGATTTGGCTTTGGATTTGTGGTGTGGTTGCCCTTGATGATTATTATAATCATTAACATATACGTTGCCACACGTTTGCACCCTGACGATGGGCGTGGAATGAATCTCGGAGATGCGGGCGGTTATTTTTCCCAGGTTGGCCTTTCAGGCAGGGCCCTAAATACTATTCTTCTGGCCGTTATCCTGATTCTTAGCTTTGTTATTGCATCAAAGGGCTCAGATCATTGGGATATGGTCCTGCGCTATTTGTACCAGGAACCCTTTGGAAGCGTAGATCCTATTTTTAATAAGGACATCGGTTTTTATGTATTCTCTCTCCCCCTTTATATCCTGGTCCGAGAAGGGCTAATGGTCTTTTTTGTTTTAGCGGGTCTTATAACAATCGCGTGGTATCTGAAAGGCGGTGCGCTTCAGATAATTGGTGACCTTTCCCCGGCAGAAGGTGCGCCACCCTCTCTACCTAAGATTACCATTTCAGAAAAAGCCAAAAAACACCTTATTTTCCTGTTAGGAATCATTGTTTTGCTCGTGGCCTGGGGTTTTTATCTTAAAATATATGGACTTTTGTATTCCACCCAGGGACCTGCTTTTGGTGCCAGCTATACTGATGTCCATTTTAAAGTATGGGCCTACAGGATCTTGATAATCCTCTCGTTGGGCCTGGCTGTGATTCTTTTCATTGACGTTTTTAAGTCCAGAAAAAAATTGATCTTGTTAAGTGGCGGAATCTGGTTAGGGGCCGTGTTGTTGTTTGGCACCGGTTTACCTACTCTGGTACAAAAATTCGTGGTTAAACCCAATGAATTAGAAAAGGAAGCGCCTTACATTGCTCATAATATTGAATTTACACGTAATGCCTATAATTTGAACAATATAAAAGCAGTCGATTTTGAGGTCAGCGATACACTCAGCGTGGAAGATATCGAGAAGCATGATGTGACTGTACAAAATATCAGGATTTGGGACGAACGCCCCTTGCTTCAAACCTATAGGCAAATTCAGTCCATACGGCTTTACTATGATTTTAACAATGTGGACGTAGATCGTTATTTGATCAATAACGAGTATCGACAGCTTATGCTGGCGGCCCGGGAATTGGTTATTAGTCAACTGCCTCCCCAGGCAAATACCTGGGTCAATAGACACCTGATTTATACCCATGGCTATGGATTGGCCGCAAGCCCGGTCAACGAAGTAACCAGAGAGGGGCTTCCACGCCTCTTCATCAAAGACGTGCCTCCGGTCTCTGAGGCGGATCTGAAGGTAGAGCGGCCGGAGATTTATTATGGAGAAAAAACAGAACAGTATGTCCTGGTAAAGACAAAAACCAAGGAATTTGATTACCCCAAGGGAGACAAGAATGTGTATGTCATTTACCAGGGAAAGGGGGGCGTCCCTATAAACTCCTTTGTGAGGAGAGTTTTGTTTGCCTTTGAGTTTTTTGATCCCCAGATACTTTTCACCAATTATCTGAATCCGGAGAGCAGGATAATGTTTAAACGCCGGATTGACAAGAGAGTTGCTGCTATTGCACCTTTTTTAGATTATGACGGTGATCCCTATCTGGTCGTGTCCGGTGGAAGGCTTTACTGGATTCAAGACGCCTACACGAACTCTGACATGTATCCCTATTCCCGCCGGTTTAAGACTCGTTTTAAAAGCAAGACGCTGAATTATATCCGCAATTCAGTGAAGGTCATCATAGATGCCTATAACGGAGATGTATCATTTTACATAGTTGATGAAAAAGATCCTATTGTTCAGACCTACTCAAGTATATTCCCTGATTTATTTAAGCCTTTTAATGATATGCCTGCTGATCTGAAAAAGCATATCCGCTATCCCAGGGATCTGTTTAAAATACAGATTGATGCGTACACAACGTATCACATGGAAGACGTTCAGGTCTTCTATAACCAGGAGGACCTGTGGGAAATCCCTGATGAGATGTATGGTGACAGCCGGCAAAAAATGGAGCCTTATTATGTCATCATAAAGCTGCCAGAAGGGGATAAAGAAGAATTTCTTCTAATGACCCCCTTCACCCCTTCAAAGAAGGATAACATGATCGCTTGGCTGGCGGGCAGAAGTGACCTGCCAAATTACGGAAATCTATTGGTATACAAGTTGCCCAAAGAAAAACTGGTCTACGGGCCTATGCAAATTGAAGCCAGAATAGACCAGCATACGGATATATCCCGGGAATTGAGTTTGTGGGGCCAGGGTGGGTCAAGGGTCATCAGGGGAAATCTCCTGGCCATTCCCATCAGCGACTCATTTGTCTATGTGGAACCCATATACCTTGAGGCCATACAGGAAGCGAGAGAAACGCCAGCATCAGGGGCATCTCAACCCGGAGGTCTTAGAAAATCTCAAAGGACACAGGCGCCAGGCCCTTCACAACCAGATAAATCAAGGACCGCAGCCTTACCGGAATTAAAGAGGGTAATTGTGGCTTACGGCAATCGACTCCTCATGGAGGAAACCCTTGACAGGGCCCTGCGCCTTGTTCTCGGGGGAGAAACAGCCGCCAGAGAGATGGTTTCTGCTTATAAGCCTGGGACTCATGATATTTCTGAATCCGGCAAGTTGGCTTTGGAACATTATAATAGGGCCAAAGAATATTTACGCCAGGGGGATTGGGCCGGATACGGGAAGGAGCTGCAACATCTGGAGAAGATCCTGCAAGGGATGTCCGGCACGGACGAATGAAATTGCTGCTTTGCCTTATAGGACTCGTACTCATAGTGGAGGGGATCCCTTATTTTGCTTTTCCTGGTAAGATGAAAAAATGGATGTCAACATTGCAGGAGATCCCGGATTCAAATCTCAGGGCCATGGGTTTCGCAGCTATGGCTCTGGGGCTGTTAATTGCCTATTTTTTCAAAGAATAAAAAGATTTGACTTTAAATTCGATTTTGTTTAGCCTATTATGTTTAAAATGCTGGGATGTTTGATATAGAGGATTATGATTACGAGTTGCCGGCAGAATCAATCGCGCAGGTCCCGGTTTCAAGACGGGATCGTTCGCGTTTGTTAGTGCTGGATCGTAAAGAAAGATCTGTTTCAGATAGACTTTTTTTTGACCTGCCCACGCTGCTTCGGCCTGGTGATTTACTGGTTGTGAATGATACGAGGGTTGTCCCTGCAAGGCTTTTTGGCCGAAAGGAAAGCGGAGGTCGAGTAGAAATCCTTGTGCTGGGATACAATGATACAGCCAGCAAAGACCCGGCAACGCGTATTTGTCTTTTGAGATCTTCCAAACGGCCCAGGAAAGGTGGACTCCTTTTCTTTGAGTCAGGTGTTTCCGGGAAGGTACGAGAGGTACTGGAAAACGGTCTGGTCAAAATCACATTTAGCGGTGATTGCTCTATTGATTCTTTGCTTGAAGAACAAGGGCATATGCCCTTGCCGCCTTACATTAAGCGAGGGGAAAAAACCACTTATTCGCATCTTGACAAGGAACGGTATCAGACGATTTTTGCGAAAAGTGCAGGTGCTGTTGCTGCACCAACGGCCGGGCTCCACTTTACAGAGGATTTGATCGACAAACTAAAGTCTGCAGGGATTTCTGTAGCCTATCTGACCCTTCATGTGGGACACGGGACGTTCAGGCCTGTTCGGACAAAGGACATCAGAAGGCATCACCTGGGTGATGAGTCCTACCATATTGAGCCTGAGACAGCGGATGCCATAGAACGGACCAGAGAAAAAGGCGGGAGGGTGGTTGCCGTTGGGACAACTGTCGTGAGGGCACTGGAGACTGCTGTGACCCCTGACGGTTTGATATTGCCGGGAGATGGGAAGACTGATCTGCTCGTGACCCCCGGCTTTTCTTTTAGGGTAGTGGATGCCCTGATTACCAATTTTCATCTACCAAAGAGTTCGTTGCTTTTCCTTGTATCCGCCTTTGCCTGCCTGGAGTTTATTAAACAGTCTTACAGGTCGGCTGTTGAGAAAGGGTACAGGTTTTACAGTTACGGGGATGCGATGCTGATACTGTGAACAAACAACGGGCTAATGTATCTTGAAATTTAAAATAATTCACAAGTCCAGGGAATGCAGGGGCAGACTCTGTGAAATCGAAACCCCCCACGGAAGCTTCGAGACCCCGGTTTTTATGCCAGTGGGAACCCAGGGATCGGTTAAGGCAGTCTCTCCGGAAGACTTGCAGGATGCGGGCGTCAAGATCATCCTGGCCAATACCTACCACCTCTACCTACGGCCCGGGCATGATGTCATAAAGCGGCTGGGTGGATTACATGGATTCATGAACTGGCCGGGGCCGATATTGACAGACAGTGGGGGGTTCCAGGTTTACAGCCTTTCGGGTTTAAGGACCATTTCCGAGGAGGGTGTGACGTTTCGGTCCCATCTGGATGGGTCCACGCACTTCATTGGACCAGCAGAGGCCATAAAGATCCAGAAGACCTTAGGCGCGGACATTATTATGGCCTTTGACGAATGCGCGCCTTATCCTTCTGACTATGAGTATGTCCTGAATTCCGTTAGGTTAACAAGCCTGTGGGCTCGCAAGTGCCTTGAACTCATGGATGGTGCTAATCAGGCGCTTTTCGGCATAGTGCAGGGTGGCATGTATCGTGATCTAAGGGAGATGAGTGCCGGGGACCTGACCGGCATGGGTTTTGAAGGGTATGCCTTGGGCGGGCTTTCTGTTGGAGAAGACCGTGAGACAAGATTACGGGTCATTACAGAGACGATGGACTTTCTACCGGAAGACAGTCCGATTTATCTAATGGGTGTAGGTTCGCCGGAAGACTTGATAGAGGCGGTTATGCGAGGTGTCGACATGTTCGATTGCGTTATGCCGACCCGCAATGCCCGAAACGGAACCCTTTTCACAACTAATGGCAGGATTACAATCAAGAACGCCAGATACGTGGATGATGAAAGGCCTATTGATGAAAACTGTCAGTGTTACACATGCACACATTTTTCCAGAGGCTACCTGAGGCATCTCTTTATGGCAAAAGAGATCCTGGCTTACCGGTTGAATACGATACATAATCTTTATTATTACTGCCATCTAATGTCCGGGATCAGACAGGCACTTCGGGAAGAAAGATTTACCAATTACCGCAATAAGTTCTATGAACTTCAAAGAGGAGGAGCGGTTGAGTAAGCGTGGCTCAAGGTAAAAAGCGTTGGCTGTAAGGAAAATCGTAACTCAATATTTCCACATTTAACGACTTAACTGAACGAAAAGGAGGTTTTAGAATGAATTTTTTGGCTTATGCAATGGGCGGAAGTGGTGGCGGGGCAGGCGGACAGGGGGGTGGCCTCGGCGCATTTCTCCCCCTCATACTTATGTTCGCGATTTTTTATTTTTTGCTCATCAGACCACAGCAAAAGAAAGCGAAGCAGCACAAACTATTGCTTGCTGCCTTGAAAAAAGGGGATCGTGTAATCAGTTCCGGAGGGCTCCACGGGGTGGTCACTGGCCTGACAGATGATGTGGTGACAATGGAGATCGCCCCAAAGGTAAGGGTCAAGGTCTCGAGAGGTTCCATTTCCGGGATTACTGGCAAGGGATCTTGAGGGATTGATGATTGACGATTGATGTTTTCAATGATTAAGCGTCACGATATCCGTGATTCCCCCGGACGGGAAGATCAAAACATCGCAGATACGACCAATCAATAGTCAATCGAAAATTTTTAATCAAAGAGGGGAGTATCAAGTGTCAAAGAGTTTAGGCTGGCGAGCAGCAATTGTTGCCTTTGTGGTTTTGATGTCATTCATATATCTGATGCCGTCTTTCACCAGTGACTTTCCCGGCTGGTGGTCTAATATCCTGCCCAGAGACAAGATTCATCTCGGTCTTGACCTCCAAGGGGGTATGCACCTCGTTTTGGAAGTGGGATCCGAGAAGGCCGTGGAAAGCCACCTGGAGCGGGTTGTGGAGGAAATAAAACGCGATTTGCGTAAGAGTAAAATCAGGTATGTTGAACTGAAGCGTCTTGGAAATGATCGGATCACCTTGACCCTTATGGGGCCAGAGGACAAAGACGTTTTCAAAAAAATGGCAGAGGCCGATTATCCTGATTTTGAGGAGGTTTCGGTTCCAGGGGAAGGAGACCACCCATCTTTTGAGCTGACGCTGCTCCCCAGGGCGAAGACCCGTATTATGAAAATGGCGGTGGATCAAGCACTTGAGACCATCAGGAACCGGATTGATCAGTTTGGTGTAAGCGAGCCGGATATCCGACCCCAGCAAGATAACAGGATTTTGATCCAGTTACCAGGAATTAAAGATCCCAAAAGGGCGGTGGAACTGATCGGCAAGACTGCCCTGCTGGAATTCAAGCTGGTTGATGAGGAGCACAGTGTTGAAGATGCCCTGAAAGGAAATATTCCCCCTGGGGATGAAATTCTTTATGAGGTCACCATCGATCCAAAGACGGGCCGTGAGACGAAGGTCCCCTATTTACTCAAAAGGAGGACCCTTATTACAGGGGAGTACATAACCGACGCAAGGGTCCAGTTCGATAACCAGTACAATGAACCACAAGTGTCTCTTTCTTTTGATGCCAGAGGCGCGAGGCTTTTCGAACAGATCACCGGGCAGAATATCAAAAAAAGACTGGCGATCGTGCTTGACAACAACATCTACTCCGCCCCTGTAATACAGGACAAGATTTCTGGCGGGAGGGCTCAGATAACAGGACGTTTTACAACGGATGAAGCGCGGGACCTGGCCATTGTTCTAAGGGCAGGCGCCCTTCCTGCGCCGGTTAAAATTATTGAAGAGCGCACAGTCGGCCCCTCCCTGGGAAAGGATTCAATTGAAAAAGGTTTTAAATCGATGATCATCGGGGGCCTTGTGGTGGTTATTTTTATGGTAATTTATTACGGCCTTTCCGGTATCATTGCTGATCTGGCCCTTGTTCTGAATATCCTGATTATTATGGCAGGTCTGGCCTTCTTTGGGGCCACGCTGACCCTTCCGGGGATCGCAGGGATTATCCTCACTATTGGTATGTCTGTTGACGCCAATGTTTTGATCTTCGAGCGCGTGCGGGAGGAAATGAGGCTGGGAAAGACCCCGCGTGCCTCAATTGAAGGAGGATACAGTAAGGCCCTTATTACAATTCTTGATGCCCAAATCACAACATTGATCGCTGCCCTTGTATTGTTTCAGTTTGGGACCGGGGCTGTCAGGGGCTTTGCCGTAACTGTGAGCATTGGCATAGTCGCCGGTTTATTTACGGCCATCTTCGGCACCAGGATTGTTTTCGATTATCTCTATGTAAAACGAAGAATGAAAAGGATTAGTATTTAGGGGAAGTGACTAAAGTGAACTCAAGTGTCTAAAGTGCCTAAAGCTAAATGGCTGGAAGGACTTGGACAACGTAAAAAATATGGCGGAGTAATACATGGAATTCATCAAGGCGGGGATTAATATTAATTTTATTGGAAGGAGGAATATTGCATTTACTCTTTCCGCAATGATGATCATTGCAACCATTTTTCTGCTAATATTGAGAGGTGGCCCTAATTTCGGTGTGGATTTTTCAGGCGGGGTTTTAATACAGGTTAAGCTGGATCAAAATCGGATGCCCTCTGAAATAAGATCCGCCCTCGCACCGGTTCAGCTTGAGGATAGCATCATTCAGGAATTTGGTGAAGAAGGACAACATGAGTACCTAATCCGCGTCAGAAGGACAGATATTGAGTTGGCAGGTTTGGGCGACAAGGTGAGGCAGGCCTTGATTTCCGAATTCGGTCCGGGTGTTGAAATGAGGCGGGTGGAAATGGTTGGGCCGAAAGTAGGTGCAGACTTAAGACAGAAGGCCCTTTTTGCCATCTTTTATGCAATCCTGTTCATTGCCATTTATATTTCAGGCCGATTTGAGCTGAAGTGGCTGATGAGTATTGTAATGGCCTTGTCTCTGGCATTTGTAGTTTATATCTTCTCCAGCTTTGGTATGCCAGTCATTTGGCTCATCGTGATCGCTTTGATTGTGACCATGGGGCTCTGCTGGGTTTTAAAATTGAAATATGCCCTGGGAGCTATTATTGCACTTATTCATGATGTGACCATTACAATTGGGGCCTTTGCATTGACTGACAGGGAGATATCTCTTGCAATTATTGCCGCTTTTCTCACCATCGTTGGTTACTCACTGAATGATACGATTATTGTCTTTGATAGAATACGCGAAAACTTGAGACGGTTTCGGAGGCGGCCCTTTGAAGAGATCATAAACAAAAGCATCAATGAGACCCTGAGCCGTACCGTTCTGACATCCACCACCACATTAATTGTCGTTTTGGCCCTTTTTATCCTGGGTGGTGGTGTGATACATGATTTTGCCTTTGCAATGCTGATTGGAGTTCTTGTGGGAACCTATTCATCCATCTTTGTAGCAAGTCCTATTATCTTAGTCTGGGAAGAAAGGTTCGCCAAAAGGGGTAGAAGTAAGGCATTGCCCAGTGCTGCCAGGTAACCACGCATCAATTGACGATTTTCGATTGACGATTGAATAGTTAACAAAATTTCTTAGCCCTAAGACTGTCAATCGTCAATCGTCAATAATCAATAGTCAATCCCAAATAAG